>NZ_JBATXN010000209.1:0-1635 GCF_049673265.1 Mycobacterium sp.
CGGAAGCCTCATCGCCCCGCATCAGTTGGTCAGCGTTTCCGGCGAAGCGGTCGCCCTCCCCGATCCCGATCGTCTCGTTCATCTGCAGTTCCGGCGGTTCGCCGGCTGCCCCATCTGCAATATTCACCTGCAGTCGATCGTGCGGCGCCACGACGAAATCGCAGGCGCCGGTATCCACGAGGTCGTCGTGTTCCACTCAACCGACGAGGAGTTGCGCCGCTATGTTGACGATCTCCCGTTCGCGGTGGTCGGCGACCCGGACAAGGCGCTGTACGCGGAATTTGGAGTTGGCTCCTCACCGCGGGCGGTGCTCGACCCCCGCGCAGTGGCGCCGACGGTGGTTTCGGTGGTGCGGCAAAGCATCACCGGCACGCGGGGTGACAAGCCAATAACCAACCTGCACCCGACCGGCGGCCGTCTGGGCCTGCCCGCCGACTTTCTCATCGGCACAGACGGTCGGGTAATCGCATGCAAGCACGGCACACATGCCAACGACCAATGGTCGGTGGACGAGGTGCTGGCGCACGCCCCATGACACGTCTACAGCGAAAACGCCTCGCGTAGGGCGTCAACGGCGTCGGGTTCACCGTGGAATTTGATTCGCCGCAGCGCCGCCTTGCGTTTGGCTTCGGTGGAGCCGAGGCGCGCGGTGGCGAGATCCGCGGCGCTGGCGCTAACCGTCACGTCGGGTTCGCCACGAGCCGCCGCCAAACGGCCCTGATCAAGAGCGAATTCGAAACGCCGGCCGTCGATCTCGATACGGTAAGCCGCAGTCATCCCAGCGGCTTTGATCGGGTTGAAGGGGACCACGATTAACGCGAGAAATCCAGTCAGTGGCGAGACGGGGCCACCGTCGATCGAGTCAAGCCGATCCAGGCCGAACCGGGCAAGGCTCTGCAGGATAGGTAGCGTCCGCTGCCAGCCGGCGTCGCTGAGCGTGTAAACGGTGCGGGCAATCGGCGGCGGTAGCTCGGCCCGATCCACCAGCCCCGCTTTTTCTAATTCCTTGAGTCGCTCGGCCAGCAGGTTGGTCGCAATACCTGGCAGTTCGGCGCGCAGATCGCTGTAGCGGCGCGGTCCGGCGAGCAGCTCACGCAGGATCAGCAACGTCCACCGCTCACCGAGGATGTCGAGCCCCTTGGCGATCGGGCAGTTCTGGTTGTAGCTCTTGCGGCCCGCCATAAGAGCCATACTACCAGCGAGAACGTTTTTATCAAACTTAGACTTGAAAAAGTTATCTACATAGTTTAGATTCATGCTCATGTACCCACCCCTGTTTAGGAAAGGCAATCCGATGGGAAAAATAGGAGGGACTCCGTGACGCCGCCTGCTACCGGCCCCGCCGGCACCCGCGTCGTCGCCCACCAGGTCAATCGCCTGGTGATCGACTCCGATAGCGGCTTCGATGATCTGTGCCGGCGCTACGAGACACTTGTTCCCGATATCGGGTCAGATGAGCTGAGGGCCCTGCTGGAAAAGGGCGACCTGGACGAAGTGGTGCGCTACACCGCAGAACACACACCGCACACGTTTGCCCGGTTTTGGTCCTTGGATCCGACACCGATGATGCGGCTACTGGGGCACAAGACCCAAGTGATGACCTACATGATGGGCAACAACGTGGTTGTAGAGACG
>NZ_JBATXN010000210.1:0-7743 GCF_049673265.1 Mycobacterium sp.
GCTACAGCCACACCGCCACCATCATCGGCACAACCCTGGTGCTGATCATCGTCGGCGCCGAAGCCACCATTGCCGCGAGTGCATGCCGACACACCGGCGCCGGCGCTGACCGCCCAGCCAGGCGCCGGGACTGTGGCGCAGAAGACTGACACGTCTAGCTCCTGGGGTCGCTGGCGCCGGCTGTCGCGTCCGCCGACCCGTGGGTGCCGTTCACCGGACCATTGCACCCGATGCGTCATTGCGCCGCGAACATCCTGACCCCATCCGGGCCGCCATCCCCTGATCGAGTGGACGGGCTTACCGCACCTGGGCCCGTCCGCGCTGCAGTACCGCTTCCCGGTTGGCGGCGATGTCGTCACCGGAGGTCCGGAATTGCCGGGCCGCCGTCGCTTCCAGCCACAGGCCCTCGCTGGTCTGCGAGTCGTCGATCCGGTGATAGGACGCCAGCAGCGCCCGAACCGCGCTCTGGTTGTTGCCGACGATGCTGGCAGCCACCTCGCGCGCGGCCGGAAGCAGCCGCTCATGCGGCACCACTTCGGTGACCAGGCCGGCCCGCAGCGCATCCTCAGCGGACAGGTAGTCACCGGTCATGCTCATGCGGCGGGCCAGTCCGACACCGACCTTCTGCGGCAACCGCACGGACAGCCCCCACGTCGGCAATAGGCCCACCCGGGCATGGGTGTCGGCGAAGCGCGCATGCTCGGAGGCGATCAAGATGTCGCAGTACAGCGCCAGCTCCAGACCGCCGGTGACAGCGGCGCCGTTGATCGCGCCGATCACCGGCTTGGTCAGCGGTGGCCAGCGCGGCGAAATGTCCGGTAGCGCCGACTGGCCGCCCAGCTCTTTCAGATCGAGCCCCGCGCAGAACACCGGGTCGCTGCCGGTCAGGATGACGACGTCGACGTAGTCGTCGGTTTCCGCCTCAGCCAGCGCCGCGAAGAACTGGTCTCGCAGCGCGGTCGACAATGCGTTGCGCGATTGCGGCCGGTTCAGGGTGAGCGTGCGCACCCGCTCGTCGGTGTGGATCAGCAGAATGTCGTCGGTCATAGGGTTTACGTTAGCCACCCGCTGGTGCGCCTTATCGTTGAGGGATGTGCCGAAACATCACGGAATTGCGTGGACTTGAGCCCCCGGCGACGGCCGAGGAGATCTCGGCGGCGGCGCGCCAATATGTGCGCAAGGTCAGCGGCTTCACCCACCCGTCGCCCGCCAACGCCGACGCCTTCGAAGCCGCGGTGGGCGAAGTCGCGGCGACCACCACGCGGCTGTTGGGGGCGCTGCCACCGCGCCGCCAACCTCCTAAGACCTCGCCGCCGTTGCGTCGGCTCGCGATGAGATGACACAGGACGCCCCCATGCCCGCGCTCAAGGAGTGGAGCGCCGTGGTGCAGGCGCTGCTGGACGGCCGCCAGCGCGTGCTGTTGCGTAAGGGCGGGATCGGCGAGAAGCGTTTCGAGGTGGCAGCCAGCGAGTTCGTGTTGTTTCCGACGGTCGCGCACAGTCACGCCGAGCGGGTCCGCCCCGAATTTCAGGACTTGCTCCCGGCTGCGGCGCCTGACAGTGCCGAAGACCACGTTGTGGTGCGTGCGGCCGCGAAAGTCGTTGCGGCACTGCCGGTCAATCGCCCCGATAACATCGAGGCGATCGCGGATCTACATATCTGGACGGCCGCGTCCGTGCGTGAAGACCGGCTCGACTTTCGCCCCCGGCACAGGTTGGCGGTGCTCGTCGTTCAGGCCATACCGCTCGTCGAGCCGGTGGAACTGCCCCGCGCTCCCGAATACGCCGGCTGCACCAGCTGGGTGCAGTTGCCGATGAGGCCGTCGCTGGGTACTCCGGTGCACGACGAGGCGTCACTACGCCAAGTCGCCGACCGCGTCCATGCCGCCGTCGGATGACGTCTGGTCCACCAGCACCGCGCCGTCCGGGCGCCCTCCGAGCGTGCAGAGCGCAGTCGCCTCGCCTGCGGCGGTAAGTCGCACGAGTTGCGCCAATTGCGCTGGCGCATCGCATTGCAGATAGTGATCGGCCGTTGGCAGTATCCAGTAGCGGTTTCGGCCCGGTTTGCCCTTGAGGAATTTCTGCCACACGAAGTTGGCGACCCGGATAGGGGAGACGTTGTCGTGTAGCCCCCAAATCAGGGTGGTATTGGTCGTGCTCTTGGAAAGTGCTGTGAGCCAATTGGTTTCGTCGGCAGCTCGCTCGTTCAGGTACTGGATCGTGTCCGGCAGCACTCCGATGCCGTCGTTGTGCGCGAAGCACTCCGTCAGAGCGACGATCTCGGGATCGGTAGGCGTTCTCCGTGGCATGAACGTCGTCGCTCCCATGCCGGCGGCCAGCAGCTCGGGCGTCGTCGCGGCTGCTGTACTGCGTGCTGTGTCGGGGTTGAGAAGCGCGGTCTGAAACCCAGTCAGGTTGGCCAACGGGAGGTAGATGTTGGCATTCGTCAGAATGACTTCGGTCGGCGCGTTTTCCTGATTCTGCTTCGCGAACTCCGACAGCGCGATCATGCCGACGCTGGTGCCACGGTCGTGGGTCAGCATGGTGTATCGCTGGAGTTTCCACACGTTGGTGATCGCATGGATCAGCAGCCGTGCATCGTCGTATAGCGAATACACGTACGGTGCGGGCGGCTTATCGGAAAGCCCGTAGCCGGGGAAGTCCAGCAGGAAGATATCGAACTCAGCGCCCAACTCGCGGGTCAGCGCGAAGTAGTCGATGCTCGCCGTCGGGAAGCCGTGCACGCACACCAATGCCGGTGCGCCCGGTGTGCCGCAGCGACGGGCGAAGACGGTGACTTCCGCTCCAGCATTTGTAGCGGTTGATGACTTCCAATGGATTTGTGTTGCGCCGCTTCGCCATTCGTCGACGATGCCCATCCGCTAGGCGCGCTCGACCGGAAGCAGCACCCGGGATGCGCCGAACTGCACTTCATGCGTCGCGGGGTTGAGCTGTCCGCCGGTCGCCGTTGGCTCACCGGTACCGAGGTTACGGGCGTAGCGGGGATGGCTGCCGCCGGCGATCAGCACCCGGATACGTGATCCGGCGCGGAACCGGTGAGCGATCGCGTCGAGCTCGAGCCGAAGCGAGTCGGTCGTCTCGGTTAGCCGCCGATAGCCGTCGCTGACATTTACCGACCGGCCCTTGTTGTCGACCTCGCTGACCCGAACGAACACGTCGACATGGGGATTGTCAGAGGTATGCGCCAATTCAGCGACCGGATTTCCGATCACGCGCAGGTCCTGGTCGAGCACGTCGGTGGTGAAGCTGAGTACGTCGCTGCGCGCGGCCAAGGCGGTGTCGTCGCGGTATCCACCGTCCGGCGACAGCAGTCGACCCCCGATGGTGGGCGTCGGGTCGGCGGGGTCATAGCGGAAGCTCACCGCGGACACCGCGGACCCCGCCGACGGCGCTGTGTTGGTCAGACCGCCGCCGGGCTGCAGGTAGAGCGCGTGCTCGGTGGTCGTCGGCGGCCAGTCGGCTGCATCGCTCCAGCCCTCACCGGCGACGTGGAAGTGGACTCTGCCGGGTCGCGACGCCGCCGGGCGAACGCCGATGTGGGTGTCTAGCCAGTCCTGCGATTCTTGAGCGATGGTCCGCAGACCCTGAAACAGCAGCTGGGTGTGGGTCCACGGGCCGATGGTCAGCGCTACGTCGACGCCGCGGTCGCGAAGGTGTCGATACTGGTGCAGCGTCTGCTGCAGGAAGATGTCTTGCCAGCCGCCGATCAGCAGCACCGGCACCTGCACCCGGTCGAGTGCGGCGCCGAATCGCATCGTCTCCCAGAACGGCGCGTTGTCATCGGGATGGTCCAGCCACGACTCCCACCACGGCGCGCCGGTGCCCAGCAGCTCGCGCCCGGCGGCCCCCAACGGCAACTCACCGGCGGCGCGGATCACGCTCTTCTGCGCCCGCAGCTGGCGGATGCCGGCGCGGATGCGCCCGGGAGCTTCCTGGTGGGCAACCAGATGGCTCCAGCCGAGGAAGTCGTTGACGGTGAACGCGCCTGTGCCCCAAGCCGATTCGCTGAAGTCGTGTGGGCCGGCGGTGATGACGGCCGCGGCCAGCTCAGGTGGCGGATCCTGCAGCAGCGCCCACTGAGTGAACCCGAGATAGGAAATCCCGATGGTGGCGAACCGGCCGGTGAACCACGGCTGCTGCCGCAGCCATGCGACGGTGTCGGCGCCGTCCTCTGTTTCGTGAGCCATCGGGGTGAAGGTCCCGCCCGAGCCGAACGTCCCCCGCACGCTTTGCATCAGCACGTGGTAGCCGCGGGCTGCGTACAGCGCGCCGTACAACAGCGAGAACGGAAACCCGCGGCCATACGGTCCGCGCAGCAGCAGGGTGCCGACGGCTTCTCCGGCGGGCACGTAGTGGTCGGCCACCAGTTCGACGCCGTCGCGCATCGGAATCGCGACCCGGCTGACCGTGTAGCCGGTGGTCCGCGCGGGCAGCCGCAACGCCCGGCCGAGGGCCCGGCCAGCAAGATCCCTGGTTAATGAACGCAGTGGCGACCCAGCAGGCTGGGCGGAGGTGGTGGTCACGTGATCAGGTTATGGCCGCATCGGCGGAGGTGGGCTCAGAACTTGTAGTACGGCGAAAGGTCGTTTGCCCGCTGCAGGTTGGTGGCCGGGCAGTCGACCTCGGGGTTGGAGTAGACCGTCGAGTAGAACAGCGCCTGCTGGATGATCCCGTAGCTGGTCTTGAAGATCACCATGCAGGACATGTACCAGAAGCTGTTGTGATACGTGGGCTTGAGGTTCCAGTACTGGGCGACGCGGTGGCCGTTGACCGTGGTCTCGACGGCGTCGGCCGGCAGCGACTGCTCGTAGTTGCGCCAGATGATCGGCTCGACGGCCAACTGGTAATTGCCGGCGTCGTACTGGCAGCGCAGCCCTTCCTGAGGCTCCGGCGGAGTGAAGCCCAGGCCCAACCGCTGCACGACGTCGAACGGGATGTCCTGACAGGGGTTGAACGGGCTGGGGTCGGTGGTCGCCACGATCGGGCTCTTCATTGTCGTGGGCGGATCCATCGGTGCGGCGGTGGACCGCAGTTGCACCTTCGGGCCAGCGACGTTGACCGGCGGCGCACTCTGCCACACCACCGCCAGCGCCGTCACCAGGGCACCGAGCGCCGCAAGCAGTCGCAGCTTGGCGACCATCACACCCCCTCGACCCGGCTTGATTGTCCGGTTCCTCCTCGGGCCGTTCCACGGCCCGCATCGTCGCCGGACGATTACCTCTGCCGGGAGTTTACAAGTCGCCTCCGCGGGATCACAGGGTAAACGAGAACCTGTTCTAGTCCGGCGACCGCGGGCGCGGGGTCGGCGTCCGGAGGAGCCGGGCAAGCGGAACGAGCCTGCTGTGCGGCATCCGCCGACACGCTCGTTACGCTGGGGAGTCGTGGCAACACAGGAAAGGCAGCCGACGCTGTGGGCGGTGTCCGACTTGCACACCGGCCATATGGGCAACAAGCCCGTCACCGAATCGCTGTACCCGTCGTCGCCGGATGACTGGCTGATCGTTGCCGGCGACGTTGCAGAGCGCACCGATGAGATCCGCTGGTCGCTGGATCTGCTGCGCCGGCGATTCGCCAAGGTGATCTGGGTGCCCGGCAACCATGAACTGTGGACCACCAACAAGGACCCGAAGCAGGTGTTCGGCCGGGCCCGCTACGACTATCTCGTCAACATGTGCGACGAAATGGGCGTCGTGACCCCGGAGCATCCGTTTCCGGTGTGGACCGAACGAGGCGGCCCGGCCACGATCGTGCCGCTGTTTCTGCTCTACGACTACACGTTCTTGCCGGCGGGCGCGACCACCAAAGCCGAGGGGCTGGCGATAGCGCGCGAACGCAATGTCGTGGCCACCGACGAGTTTCTGCTTTCACCCGAGCCGTATGCCACCCGCGACGCGTGGTGCCGTGATCGCCTGGCCGCCAGCCGCAAGCGGCTCGAAGACCTCGATTGGATGACGCCGACGGTGCTGGTCAACCATTTCCCGATGGTGCGGGAACCCTGCGATTCGTTGTTCTACCCCGAGTTTTCGCTGTGGTGTGGAACCACCGAGACCGCCGACTGGCACACCCGCTACAACGCGATCTGCTCGGTGTACGGCCATCTGCACATTCCGCGCACCACCTGGTATGACGGGGTCCGCTTCGAAGAGGTGTCAGTGGGTTATCCGCGGGAGTGGCGGCGGCGCAAGCCTTTCAGCTGGCTTCGCCAAGTGCTGCCCGATCCGCAATATGCGCCCGGCTATCTGAACGACTTCGGCGGTCACTTCGTCATCACGCCGGAGATGAAGGCGCAGGCCCAGCAGTTCCGAGATCGACTGCGCCAGCGGCAATCGCGATGATGCTGAGCGCACTGATGTCATCGGTGCTGCCCAGCACGGAAGCCCTGGCCTCCGCCGAGCTGTATTCGGACCCGCCCGGGCTCGCGCCGATGCCCGAAGAAGAACCATTGATCGCACGCTCAGTGGCCAAGCGGCGCAACGAGTTCATCACCGTGCGCCACTGCGCGCGTCTCGCGTTGGGCGAGCTCGGGTTTGCGCCGGTACCGATTCTCAAGGGGGACAAGGGCGAACCATGCTGGCCCGACGGTGTGGTGGGCAGCCTTACCCACTGCGCCGGCTACCGTGGTGCGGTGGTCGGTCGCGAGGCCGCGGTGCGCTCGGTGGGTGTCGACGCCGAGCCGTATGACGTGCTGCCGGACGGCGTGCTGGATGCAATCAGCCTGCCCGAGGAGCGCCGCGAGATGAGCGCGTTGCCGAGCGGTGCGCATTGGGACCGAATTCTGTTCTGCGCCAAAGAAGCAACGTACAAAGCGTGGTTTCCGCTGACAAAGCGCTGGCTTGGCTTCGAAGACGCGCACATCACGTTCGGCGTCGACGACTCCGGCACCGCCGGAACTTTCGAGTCGGCCATCCTGATCGACGGGGAAGCCCTGTCAGGTCCGCCGCTGACGACACTGGCCGGAAGGTGGTCAGTGGAACAGGATTTGGTGCTGACCGCGATAGTTCTATGAACGCCGGCCTGGTCATCGTCGACAAGCCGGCCGGAATGACGAGCCACGACGTTGTCGGGCGTTGCCGACGCATCTTTGCCACCCGGCGGGTCGGTCATGCCGGAACGCTCGACCCGATGGCCACCGGTGTCCTGGTCGTCGGCGTCGAGCGCGCCACCAAGATCCTGGGGTTGATCGCCGGTGCCTCGAAGTCTTACGCGGCTACCATCCGGCTCGGCCAGACCACCTCCACCGAAGACGCCGAAGGTCAACTGCTGCACGAGGTTCCGGCCGAACAACTGACCAACGCGAGCATCGCCGCCGCGATCGCCGGGTTGCGCGGCGACATCATGCAGGTCCCGTCGGCGGTCAGCGCAATCAAGGTCGGGGGCCAGCGGGCCTACCGCCTCGCTCGCGAGGGCCACACGGTCGAAATACCCGCCCGCCCGGTGCGCATCGACCGGTTCGAGATCCTCGCGGCCCGTCGCCACGGTCACCTGATCGATCTCGACGTCGAAGTCGACTGTTGGTCCGGGACCTACATCCGAGCCCTGGCCCGCGATCTCGGCGACACGCTGGCGGTCGGAGGTCACCTGACCGCCCTGCGGCGCACCCGCGTCGGCCACTTCGGATTGGACCAAGCACGCTCACTCGACCAGCTGGCCGAGCGGCCGGAGCTGAGCTTCAGCCTCGACGAGGCTTGTCTGCAGATCTTTCCGCGTCGCGACCTCACCGCCG
>NZ_JBATXN010000211.1:0-4631 GCF_049673265.1 Mycobacterium sp.
GCAACGCGCCGGCCGCGGCCACCAGGGAGCCGTTCGCAGCTTGATCGGCGTATTCCTCGATCGGCCCGGCCATCGCGCCCTTGGCGGTGTCGATTGCGGAGTCGATCGCGCCGCCAACGACGACGTGCGAAGCCTCGCCCGCCGCGGCGGCGGCCCAGGTGTGTCGAGGAGCTTGCGCGCGTGCCCCGGCGGATGACATGACGGGGACCACCGGAGCTTGCGGACGTTTAGGGGAGGCCAGCTCTGGCTCACGATCATTCCACCGGCGACGATGGGCGGCCGCCTCTGAGATCTGCAGGGAACGTTGGGCCAGATCCAGCACAGGTGTTCCAACCGCTTGGGTCAGCCCGTTCACCACCGCCGTCGCAGCCGCAAGCGTGAGGTCGGTACCGACTCGGCCCAACCGCGATTCCAAGACCGACACCATGCGCGGTTGATGATTGAGGATGGCCGCGGCGCCTCGGGCGGCTCGCGGCGCGATCGGTAAGCGGACGACCCAGCCGGTGACTGCCGCACCGATTGCAACCACGTCCATGGCCGCCGCGGTCAACGGCACCAGGATCGCCAACGGGTCACCCGGGTCGGCGAACGGCGCGGTTCGGATCTGCGGCTCAGGGCCGGCGGCGGTCAATTCGGCCGCCGCGGACGCCACCACGTCGCGCACCCTGTCCAAGACCGCGTCGCTGTCGGCGGCATCCTCGAGTTCGATTACCAGCCGGCCCAGTGAGCCCTCGACATGAGCCGCGGCCACACCGAGAACCTCGCGGACCGGCTCTTCGACCAGCGCCGCGTGCTCGTGCCAGCGCGGGAACGGCAACAACGGATCCAGATCCAGGTGCACTCGCCGACCGCTTTGCCAACGCACGGTCGCCTCGTCGCCGTCCGGCGTGGCATTGGCCGAACTGCTCATCCCCACGACGCGGGCAGTCGATTGACTGACTGAATTCACCACCGGGCCGGCCAGCAGCTGCACCGCACCAGCGGCAGTTGCTACGCCGTTCACCCCGGCTTGCAACATATCCACTGCTCCGCCGGTTATACCGCCGACGAGGGCGGCTACACCCGGAACCTTCATTACGCACCCTTCAACATGCCTACCGCGCCCATACTTACGACGTCTTCGCTAACTGTCCACACGAAGGTCACTCAACGGCCGCGCGGCGACGGGTGACGCAGCTATCTCCGAACTCGGATCACCGGATTGGGGGCAGACCAAACACCGAAAACAACGCCGGATCAAGAAAGACGACGATAGCCGCGATCCCCGCGGCACCGGCGGTGAGGACATGTATCGAATGCGCCCGCATGACGTTGTCGGCGGCCCGCCGGTACTCGGCGACAGCGGGCTGCCCGTTCGCGGCAGTGCGGAGCATCACGACATCGCCAGCCGGGGCGATGGCGCGGTTGGTGAGGAAGCCCATCACGGCGTCGCGCCCGGTGAACCAGGTCGCCAGCGGCGGCATCTCCAGCTTGACGTCGGCCTGCAGCAATTCCGTCAACGCCGCCACGTCCCCGTTTTCGAAGGCGGCGCAGTACCGGTCGACGAGAGCGAGCAGCTGGGCGTCCTCGGGTTCGGTTACGTTCTCCTCGGCGGGCGCCACCTCGGCGAGATGCGCGCGAGCACGCTGCAGCGCGCTGTTGATCGCCGCGGGCGTGGATTCGAGAACCTCGGCGACCTCGGCGGCGCTGAACTGCAAGACATCCCGAAGGATCAGCACTGCACGCTGGCGCGCCGGTAGCTCCTGCAGGGCAGTCACCACCGCCAGCCGGATGCTTTCCCTTGCGGCGAACGCCGATTCGGGGGCCAGCCGGTCCGGGAACGGCCCCAACCAGTCATAGGCATCGCCGTCGACGTCGAGGCTGACATTGGGGTCGTCCGAGGCGGCGCCGACCCCGGCCGGCAGCACCCGGCGGGCACGGTTCTCCAGAGCCCGCAAGCATGCCGTCGTGGCGATGCGGTACAACCAGGTCCGCAGCGCCGCCCGCTCCTCGAAGCTTTCGTATGCCCGCCAGCCGCGCAGATAGGTTTCCTGAACAAGATCCTCAGCGTCGTGCACCGAGCCGAGCATGCGATAGCAATGCGCGATCAGCTCGGCGCGATACGGGGCCGCCTGCTCCATGAAATCCTCCTGAGCCGGCACGGTCGTTCTCCTATCCCGCGTCCATATCTGAAGGAGGGACGCAAACCCTACACCGGTACAGATACATCCGGAGGCCGACATTCATCGGCCGCCCCACCGATGAATCGGCGGGGCGCGACGTATCTGAATTAGTGCGGACTCGCGCCGCGCCGACGATGCACTCGCATTGTCGAGCAGGTCAACGAGGAGATCGACGTCATGGTGAGAATCACCGAGAAAGCAGTTCTGGTTACCGGGGGCAATCGCGGCATCGGGCGCGCGCTGGTCGAGGAAGCCTTGAGCAGAGGGGCCAACCGTGTGTACGTCGGTACGCGCGGACCCTTTTCGCACCCGGATGTCCGCGTCATGCCGATAACCATGGACGTGACCAACGCGACGCAGATCCACAGGGCGGTTTCTCGAGTCGAGTCTCTCGATGTCCTCATCAATAATGCCGGCCTCGCAGCCTATGACGACTTGAGCGATCGTTCCGCGCTTCAACGCCACCTCAACGTCAACCTTTTCGGCACCTACGACGTGACGGAGGCGTTCCTGCCGTTGCTGATTCGTTCCGGCGGAGTCGTCATCAACAATCTCTCGGTGAACGCCCTTGCTCCATTGCCGCTTATTCCGGCCTACTCGATCTCCAAAGCGGCTGCGTTCAATCTGACGCAATCGCTGCGCGCCCTGTTAGCCGGGCGAGGCGTGAGGGTTCATGCCGTCCTGACCGGCCCCGTCGACACCGATATGACCCGAGGTCTCGAGATACCGAAAAGTTCCCCAGAAGCTGTCGCGCGAGCCATCTTCGACGGAGTCGGAGAAGGCGTCGAGGACATCTTTCCCGACCCCATGTCGAAATCGGTGGCTGACACCTGGAGCAGCGGTGCCACCAAGGCGCTCGAACGCCAGTATGCGGCGCTGTTCGCCGAAGCAGAGCGGGTCGAGTCCTAAGCGGAAGTTCGAATCGGCGGGCACCGCACCGATTAATCGCCGGGGCGCGACGTATCTGAATTAGTGCGGACATCAACAACGTCCATACCGAAAGCGAGTACGAATCATGACCAAAGCAACCACCAACCTGACCGGCACGACGGCGATCGTGACCGGCGCGAGCCGAGGATTCGGCCGGGGCATCGCCACGGCCCTTGCCGCAACGGGTGCACACGTTGTCGGTGTCGCCCGTAGCCGTGAGCAACTCGACGAGGTAGGCGACGCGTTGGGCGACGGTTTCACCGCGGTGGCCGCCGACGCGGCCGATCCAGCGACAGCGAGCCGGCTCATCGCAGAACACCGGCCACGCACGCTGGTGCTGAGCGCCGGAGCCGCTCCGCACATCAGCCCGCTATCCGAGCAGAGCTGGCAGACCTTCAGCACGAACTGGACCGTCGACGTCGCGCAGGCATTCCATTGGATCCGCGAAGCGCTGCGGTCCCCGCTGGCACCGGGCAGCTCGGTGATCGCGATCTCCAGCGGCGCAGCGGTCAACGGATCGCCGCTGAGCGGCGGCTACGCCGGAGCGAAGTCCACCGTCAGGTTCATCGCCGCGTACGCCGCCATCGAATCCCAGCGAGGCGGGCTGGGAATCGACTTCGTGTCGGTTCTGCCGCAGTTGACCCCGGCCACCGAGCTGGGCGCGTCGGCGGTTGCGGCCTACGCCGCCTGGGAAGGGGTTGACGTCGACACCTTCCTAAAGAACCGCGGGCCATTGCTCACCCCTGAGCAAGCCGGGAAATCCGTCGTGGAACTCGCGACGGACGGACACCCGGACCACCTCGCATACATGCTTAGTGCCGCGGGTCTTTCGCCGCTGGCCTGATCGCAGGAGAAACGTGAAGGGAGACCGCTATGCAAACACCGCCGATCGTGTCAGCAGCCGAGTGGACGGCAGCGCACCAGCAACTGCGAGTCAAGGAAAAGGAAGTGATGCGCGCGCATGACGCGCTGACGGCCGAGCGTCGCCGGATGCCGTGGCTGGCTGTGGATAAGGAGTACGAGTTCGACGGACCCGACGGCAAAGTGAACCTGCTGGGTCTGTTTCAGGGTCGACGTCAGCTGATCGTCTATCGCGCCTTCGTCGGGCCCGACATCGACGGCTGGCCCGACCACGGCTGCCGCGGTTGTTCGATGATCGCCGATCACATCGGCAACCTGGCCCATCTCAATGCCCGCGATACCACGCTGGTGTTCGCGTCGCGCGCCCCGCAGCCGGGCATCGAGCGGCTCAAGGCGCGGATGGGTTGGGACATGCCGTGGTACACGATCACCGACAGCTTCGACGCCGACTTCGGCGTGGACGACTGGCATGGCACCAACGCGTTCATTCACGACGGCGAGCGCGTCTTCCGCACCTACTTCATCAATGGCCGCGGCGACGAAGTGCTTGGCAACACTTGGAGTTTCCTTGATATGACGGCGCTCGGCCGCCAAGAGACCTGGGAGGACTCGCCGGAGGGCTACCCGCAGAGTGCGCCTTACGAATGGTGGGACTGGCACGACGCCTACGGCGAGCAC
>NZ_JBATXN010000212.1:0-4548 GCF_049673265.1 Mycobacterium sp.
GGGCAGGCCAACTATGCGGCGGCGAACTCGTTCCTCGATGGGTTGGCGGTGCATCGGCGTGCTCATGGTTTGCCGGCGATCTCGCTGGGCTGGGGTCTGTGGGACCAAGCCAGCGACATGACCGGCGGCCTCGACGACTCGGGCCGAGCCCGGCTGGGCCGCACCGGTGTCTTGGCGCTTTCGACACCGGAGGCGTTGCAGCTGTTCGACACCGCGATGGTGGTCGACGAGCCGTTCCTGCTGCCCGCCCGCATCGACGCCACCGCGCTACGCGCCAATGCGGCGGTGGTGCCGCCGATGTTTGTCGACCTGATCAACGCGCCGACCCGCCGACGGGTCGACGACTCGCTGGCAGCTAGCAAGTCGAAATCCGCACTGGCGCACCGCATCTATGGGCTGGCCGAGGCCGAGCAGCATGCGGTTCTGCTTGATTTGGTGCGTTCGCATATCGCCACGGTGCTGGGCAATACGACACCGGAGGCCATCGACGCCGATAAGGCGTTCCAGGAGCTGGGCTTTGACTCGCTGACCGCGGTCGAGATGCGTAACCGACTCAAAGCTGCCACCGGGCTGGCGCTCTCACCGACCCTGATCTTCGACTACCCGACACCGAGCGGCCTGGCCAGCTATATGCGCGCCGAACTAGCTGGTGTCCCGCAGGAAGTCAAGCAGACACAGACATCCGCAGTCCGCGCTTCCGGCAACGACACGATTGTGATCGTCGGCATGTCGTGCCGCTACCCGGGTGGGGTCGATTCCCCCGCAGCGCTGTGGGACATGCTGGTCGAGGGCCGTGACGTGCTCACCGAATTTCCGAACGACCGGGGCTGGGACCTGCCTGGTCTGTACAACCCCGACCCCGACGTCGTGGGCGCGAGTTACACGCGCACAGGTGGATTCGTCGACGGTGTGGCCGATTTCGACCCCGCATTCTTCGGTATAACGCCGACCGAGGCGCTGGCGATGGATCCCCAGCAGCGACTGTTCCTCGAACTGTCCTGGGAAGCTTTGGAGCGAGCCGGAATTGAGCCCGTCGGGCTTCGGGGCAGCGCCACCGGTGTGTTCGCCGGCGTCTATACCCAGGGCTACGGTCTGGGTTCCGCCGCAACGCCTGAGGGCTTCAGGCTGACCGGGCAATCCTCGAGTGTGGCCTCGGGCCGGGTGTCGTATGCGCTGGGGCTGGAGGGCCCGGCGGTGTCGGTGGACACCGCGTGTTCGTCGTCGTTGGTGGCGCTGCACATGGCGGTGCAGTCGCTGAGGTCGGGGGAATGCGACCTGGCGCTGGCCGGCGGCGTCACCGTCAACGCGACGCCCGACATCTTTGTCGAGTTCAGTCGCATGCGCGGGGTGTCCGTGGATGGGCGGTGCAAGGCATACGCCGGGGCCGCCGATGGCACCGGATTCTCCGAAGGCGGGGGAATGCTGGTGGTGGAACGACTCTCGGATGCCCAGCGGTTGGGTCATCCGGTGTTGGCGGTGGTGCGCGGCTCAGCGGTGAATCAGGATGGCGCCTCCAATGGGTTGACCGCGCCCAATGGGCCCTCCCAGCAGCGGGTGGTCCGGGCAGCGCTTGCCAACGCGGGACTGAGCGCGGCCGATGTGGATGTGGTGGAGGGCCACGGCACCGGCACCACGTTGGGCGACCCGATCGAAGCTCAGGCGCTGCTGGCTACCTACGGGCAAAACCGCTCGCAGCCCCTGTGGTTGGGGTCGATCAAGTCGAACATGGGTCACACGCAGGCCGCGGCGGGGGTGGCCGGTGTGATCAAGATGGTGCAGGCGATGCGACACGAGCTGTTGCCGGCGACGTTGCATGTCGATGAGCCAAGCCCACATGTGGATTGGTCGGCGGGGGCAGTGTCGTTATTGACCGAAGCTCAGCCCTGGCCGGCCGATGCCCACCTGCGCCGCGCCGGGGTGTCGTCATTCGGCATCAGCGGCACCAATGCCCACGTGATCATCGAAGCGGCTCCGGCGGTGGAGGCTGTTGAGGCGGTTGAGCCGGCGGCCGAACCGCCGATCGTGCCGTGGGTCATTTCGGCCAAGAGTGCAGCGTCGCTGAGCAAGCAGGCCACGCGATTGAGTGAATTCCTCGGCGCGCGTGAGCAGTTGGATGCCGTTGATGTGAGTTGGTCGCTGGCGGGCCGCTCGACGTTCGAGCACCGGGCCGTGGTACTCGGTGCTGACCGCCAGGAGCTGTTGAGCAGTTTGGCTGAACTGGCGGACGGACTGCCGGGCGCCGCGGTAATCCAGGGGCATGCCGCCGCGCCCGGCAAGACCGTGTTCGTCTTCCCCGGGCAAGGCGCCCAATGGCTCGGGATGGGCATGGGATTGCATGCCGCCTATCCGGTTTTCACCGAAGCCTTTAACACCGTCGTGGGCGAGCTGGACCGGCATTTGCTGCGGCCGTTGCGCGAAGTCATTTGGGGACACGACGAAAACCTGCTCAATACAACTGAATTCGCACAGCCCGCATTGTTTGCGGTCGAAGTCGCGCTGTACCGGTTACTGGAATCCTGGGGTATGCGGCCCGATTTCCTGATGGGCCACTCCGTAGGCGAATTGACCGCTGCCCACGTCGCCGGCGCTTTGTCGCTGGAGAATGCCGCCGTGCTGGTGGTGGCGCGCGGCCGGTTCATGCAGGCGCTGCCCGACGGCGGCGCGATGATGGCCGTGCAGGCAGGAGAAGACGAGGTGCGACCGCTGCTGACCGACGGCGTCAGTATTGCGGCCGTGAACGGCCCGTCTTCTGTCGTGGTTTCCGGTGACGAGGATGCGGTGACCGCTATCGCCGACCGGCTGCGCGAACAGGGCCGCCGCGTCCACAAGCTTGCCGTTTCACACGCTTTCCACTCTCCGTTGATGGAGCCGATGATCGCCGAGTTCAAAGCGGCGGCCAAGGGGCTCGCGGTCAACGCGCCGAGCATCCCGGTCATTTCGAACGTGACCGGACAATTGGCGGGCGACGACTTCGGGTCGGCCGACTACTGGACCCGGCACATCCGGTCGGCGGTACGGTTCGCCGACAGCATCCGGTTTGCGAATTCGGCTGGGGCCAGTCGATTCCTCGAGGTTGGCCCGGGCGGCGGACTGACCGCATCTATCGAAGAATCGCTCGCTGACGCCGACATCGTGTCGGTCCCGGTGCTGCGCAAAGACCGCCCCGAACCAGCCAGCCTGATGACGGGGCTGGCCCAGGCCTTTGTCTCGGGTGTCGGGGTGGACTGGCGCGCGGCGTTGCCCGGGGCTGGACTCGTGGAGTTGCCGACGTATGCCTTTGAGCGGCGGCGCTTCTGGCTTTCCGGCGATGGCGCTGCTGGCGACGCTGCCGGCCTGGGCTTGACGGCCAGCGAGCACGCGCTGTTGGGTGCGGTGGTGGAGCTGCCGAGCTCGGGCGGTGTGGTGCTGACTGGTCGGCTTTCCGCGGCGTCACAAGCCTGGCTTGCCGATCACGCCGTCGGTGGCGTGGTGGTTTTCCCGGGTGCTGGCTTCGTTGAGCTGGCTATCCGTGCCGGCGACGAAGTCGGCTGCCCGGTCGTTGACGAACTGATGTTGGCCGCGCCGTTAGTGATCCCGGCGACCGGCTCGGTAGCCGTGCAAGTCGTGGTCGGCGGCGCCGACGAAGAAGGCGGCCGGTCGGTGTCGGTGTTTTCCCGCCACGACGAACATTCGGGCTGGACGCTGCATGCCGAAGGTATGGTCCGGCCCGGCACAATAGACCCAGCTGGACCGGGCACCGATATGTCGGTCTGGCCACCGGTGGGCGCGAAGCCGGTCGACATCGACGGCCTCTACCACCGGTTGGCGGCACGCGGATACGGATACGGCCCGGCGTTCCAGGGGCTGACCGCGATGTGGCGTCGCGGCGACGAGGTGTTCGCCGACGTCAGCTTGCCCGCCGATGCCGGCGTATCACCGGCAGGATTCGGTGTGCACCCGGCGGTATTGGACGCGGCTTTGCACGCGGTGATCGTGGCCACCGACAAGGACGACCGCGGCAACGACGGTGTGCTGGTGCCGTTCTCCTGGCAAGGCGTGTCGTTGCATGCGGCGGGGGCGGCGGCGGTGCGGGCACGGATCGCGCCGTCGGGTCCGTCGTCGGTGTCGGTGGAGTTGGCCGACGGGCTGGGGTTGCCGGTGTTGTCGGTGGCATCGATGGTGGCCCGTCCGGTGACGCAGCAACAGTTGATGGCGGCGGTGTCCGGCTCGGGACCCGACCGGATCTTCGAAGTGATCTGGGCGCCCGCGTCGACGGCGACGCAGACCGAGACGCCGTCGCATGATGTCTTCGAATCCGTGGCTGCCGAGGAAGATCCGCTGGCCGCGACCTATCGGCGCACCCACGAAGTGCTGGCCGCGCTGCAATCCTGGTTGGCCGAGCATGACTCAGGAATGCTGGTGGTGGCGACCCGCGGTGCAGTCGCATTACCGGGCGAGGACGTCACCGATCTGGCGGGTGCGGCGGTGTGGGGCTTGGTGCGTTCGGCGCAGACGGAGCATCCCGGCCGGATCGTGTTGGTGGATTCTGATGTGCCCGTTGACGATACG
>NZ_JBATXN010000213.1:0-4005 GCF_049673265.1 Mycobacterium sp.
GCACTGGACTGGTCGTGCGCGACGTTTTCTTCGGACCGCGGACAGTCACCGCGTACTTCACCACCGCCACAGCGATTTACCCGAGCGACGAGGTCCGAGTCTCTGGTGTGAAGGTCGGCACGATCAAGTCCATCGAGCCGGCGGGCACGCAGGCCAAGATGATCCTCAAGGTCGACCGCGGTGTGCCGATCCCGGCGGACGCCAAAGCGGTCATCGTCACCCAGAATCTGGTGGCTGCCCGCTATGTCCAACTGACTCCCGCTTACCGCAGTAGTGGCCCGGTGATGGCCGATGGGGCGGTGATCCGGTTACGCGGGACCCGAGGCATCCGGGAGATCATTGCCCCCCTCCGATCCGTCCGCCCAACGTACAGCCAGCGCACTCTGGAATACCGTTATACAGCTGCGGCACCAACGACCGCGGTACGGTTGACGGGAATCCCGGACCACGTCCGGTGTCGAAGGTGCGGAATCCCCAGAGGTATTCCATGAACGGCCCGAAGAGTTCCGGAAGTGCGGCGTTCGGGGCGAACGCCGAGTAGGCGTACATGCTGGAGATCGCCTCGCCCACCGTGATCTCGAATTTCGCGAGGCCCGGCAGCGCCTTACTGATGTTGTCGCGGTTCTTTTCCAGCATCGCGGTCACCGAGTTCAGCTTTTCCAGCGTGGGCGCCAACTTGCTTTCGTTGTCGTGCACCAGCCCGGTGAGCTGTTTGGCCACCGTCGAGGTGTTGGCCAACAGCGAGACGATCTCTTGTCGGCGCGTCACCAAGACCTGAAGCAGGTCGTCGGAGTTGAGGATGAGCTTGTTGACCTGTTGGCTGCGTTCGGACAGGATTCCGGTGACATCGCTGGCACTCTTGAGTAGCGCGCCCAGGGATTGGTTGCGGCTGTTCAGGCTTCGCGATAACCGGGTGACCGCGTCGAAGGTGGGCCCCAACTGTGGGGCGATCTGGTTGAGCGTCGTCGACAGCGTGTCGAGTGACTGGTTCAAGGTCGTAGTGTTCGTGTCGCCGGCGTACGACGTGAAGTCGCTGACCGCGTCGGTCAGCGAGTACGGCGAACCGGTGCGGGATATCGGGATGACATCCAGCGGATGCATCATTCCGCCGCCGGCCGACTCCAGGGTCAGAACACGTTCGCCCAGCAGTGTGCCGGTGCGGATGTGCGCGCTGGTGTCCGTTCCGAGTGGAACGCTGCCTTTCATCGTGAACGTGACCAGTGCATCGCCGTTGCGCAACGACACATCCGACACCGTGCCGACTTTGATTCCCGACACCGTCACAGCGTTGCCCACCGCAAGCCCGCCGGCTTCGGAAAACAACGCCTGGTACCGGACGGCCGTCGCCAATGACACAATCCGATCCGGCGACAGACCCACCAGGATGAGGAGCACGATCAAGACGGCGCCGATGAAGCCCGCCTTGATCAGCCCGGTTCCGCGGTATTTCAACATCAGGGTTCCTGACACCTCTTCGCTTCGGACCTGAACCAGGGGGCCACCACCGTCTTGCCCTGCAGGTCCGTGCCACGCAGTGTGAACGAGCAGATGAAGTACGGGATGGTGGCACCGAATACGCCGAGTCGGACCAGCTTGCGGTAGTTCTTCGGTGCCTTCTGTATCGCGGCGTCGAGGCGGTCTTTGTTGTCATCGAGTATCGGGGCCAGCCGACTGAGCTGCTCGATCGTGCCGGACAGCGGTGGCCTCGCGTTGCTCAGCAGATCTGCCAACGATGCGGTTCCCTTGCTCAACGCATCGATAGCGGGTGCGATGGTGTCACGGTCGTCAGACAGTCCGGTGACCAGCCGCTGGAGGCGATCGATGGCGGCGGAGAACTTGCCGCCGTCCTTGTCGAGGGTGGCCACCACGGTGTTCAGGTTTTGGATTAGTTGCTGGATCGTTTGGTCGTTGTCGCCCAATGCATTCGACAACGATGTCGTTTTGGAGAACAGCGACTGTAGGGTGCCGCCCTCACCTTGGAATACCTGCAACAGCGCTGACGACAGCGCGTTGACATCGTGCGCATTCAAGCCCTGAACAACGGGTTTCAGTCCGCCGAGCAGCAGGTCGAGGTCAAGGGCCGGCGCGGTGCGGTCGACCGGAATCTGCCCCCCGGCCGGCAGCCGCTTGGTCGAGCCCGGGCCGTCGACGAGGTCCAGATAACGGTCACCGACCAGGTTGAGATAGCGAACGGATGCCTTGGTGCCGTCGGTCAGCATGACGCTACGGTCAGCGTCGAATTTGACCACCACCTTTTTGTCCGGCTGCAGCGAGATTCCGTTGACGGTGCCCACGCGAATACCCGCGACCCGCACCGAATCTCCGTTCTTCAGACGCGACGCATCGTTAAAGACCGCCGAATAGCCAGTTGTCGCACCGGTGCGGTACTGGCCGAAGATGAAGAACAGAAACGCGGTCAGCACCGTCATCACAACGGCGAAGACACCGAACTTGATGAGCGTCGCGCGCAGTGAGCCCCTCATCCCTGTTGTCCGACCTGAGCAGGATTGCGTGGCGGGCCATCGATCGGCCCATACAACAACTGTTTGAGGCCATCGAAGTTGAGCAGCAACTGCTGGTTCCCGTACACCACCGGGTTGGTACCGATATCTGTGACGACAAGCTTCGCATTGGTGTTGAACCGATGCTTCGGAAGGTCCAAACACTGCGGACCGCCCGTCGCCGCGACCTTGGGCAGGTTAGCTGGATATCGATAACGTTCGGCCCCCCACGTGAGACTTGCAATGATATTGATGCTCGGTTCCGACAACGGCGGAGCCTTCGCAAACTCTGCAAGACCCGCGAAACCGCACCACAGCGCTTTGTTGTACTCGTTGGTCAGATCGGTCGTCGGCCGCAGCAGATGGATGACGTCCGTCAGGCCCTGCCGGTTGGCGGACAGGACGTCGTTGCCGACGTCGGCCAGACCGATCGCGCTCACCAGCAGCGCGTCGAGGTTGTGTTGCTCGTCGACAAACGTCTGGCTGATCGTTGCCGCGTTAGCAACGGTTTTCACCAGGTCCGGCGCCGCGTCCGCGTAGGCATTGAATACCGGCGCGGAGACCGCGATGTCGTGGCTCAGCGCGGAAAGGCTCGGATCGAACTTCGCCAGCAACGAATCCAGATCGCTGAACGCTTGCCCGATCTTTTCGCCCCGGCCGCTAAGCGCCTGCCCGATAGCCCCCAGGGTCTCGTTGAGCTTCGCCGGGTCGAGCGTGCCCAATACTTCGGTCAAGTGCTTGAACACCGTGTTGACCTCGACCGTGACACGTTGGCTATCGAGCACCTGCCCGGCGTGCAGCGACTGCGCTGACGGTTGTGCCGGTGGTATCAGCTCAACGAACTTGGCACCGAAAACCGTCGGCTCGGTGATGTCGACACCCACATTGGCCGGAATCAGATGCCGCCGCGGGTCCATCGCCGACGGGTCCATCGCTAAGTGCAGGACGGCTTGACCGTTCGGCCGCGACTCGATCGAGTCAACCTTCCCCACTTGTACGCCGCGCATCTTCACCTTGGCGTCCACGTTCATCACCAGGCCAGCACGCGGCGAAAGCACGGTGACTGGCACACTTTCGGTGAAGCTGCCGAACCCGAACATGGCAAGCGGCGAATAGCCCTGGAATAAGAGCACGGAGACGGCGACGATCGCGGCGATAATCGCGACGGTCACCAGACCCGTCAGTGCGCGTATCCCAGTGTGTTCCATCGATTCCCGTCCCTATCCCGAGAGGTTGAAGTTTCCGTTGGAGCCGTAGTGCGACAGCGAGATCAGCAACGTTACGGATACCACGACGATGAGCGAGGTGCGGACCGCGTTGCCCGTTGCCACCCCGACACCCTCAGGTCCCCCTGATGCGAAATATCCGTAGTACGTGTGTAACACCAGGACGGCGAGCGCCATCAAAACCGCCTGCAAGAACGACCACAACAAGTCGATGGGGTTCAAGAAGGTATCGAAGTAGTGGTTGTACAGACCACCCGATTGGCCGAACAGTACAACGG
>NZ_JBATXN010000214.1:0-5840 GCF_049673265.1 Mycobacterium sp.
CTCTGCAGCCGACCGGCCCACCCGCTCGGCGCTTTGATCTGCAGGTCCGGCGCGGCTGGCAGACTTCGTGTCATGGCTAGTCCCTTGCGTCCCTCGGTCCGACTGAACGACGGTAATTGCATTCCCACCGTCGGTTTCGGCGTATTCAAGATTCCGCCCGCGGACACCGAGCAGGCGGTGGGCACCGCGCTGCGCGCCGGTTACCGCCATATCGACACCGCGGCAATGTACGGCAACGAACGCGAAACTGGCCGCGCGGTCGCCGGGTCCGGCGTGCCCAGAGACGAACTCTACTTGGTTACCAAATTGTGGAACGCCGACCACGGCTACGACAGCACGCTGACGGCATTCGAGGCCAGCATGGATCGGCTGGGGATCGATTATCTGGACTTGTACCTCGTGCACTGGCCGATGCCCCGGCGCAACAAATTTGTCGACACCTTCAAGGCCTTCGCTCATTTGCGCGACCAGGGCCGGATCCGGTCCATCGGGGTCAGCAATTTCGAACCCGAGCACCTAAGTGTGCTCATCGATGCCACCGGGATCGTTCCGGCCATCAACCAGGTCGAGCTGCATCCGCGGCTGGCGCAAACCGAGTTACGGGAAGTGCACGCCCGGCTGGGCATTGCGACGGAGGCGTGGGGACCGCTCGGGCAAGGATCATTGCTGACTCATCCGGCGATCAACGGCATCGCCGAAAGCCGCGGCCGAACACCCGCCCAGGTATTGATTCGGTGGCATATTCAGCTGGGTAATATCGTGATCCCCAAGTCGGTGAACCCTACGCGGATTGCGAGCAACTTTGACGTGTTCGATTTCGAGCTCAGCAGCAACGACATGGCGTCAATCTCTTCGCTCGACGATGGCAACCGGCTCGGCCCTGATCCACGAACCTTCGACTTCACAGGCAGGTGAATGACGTTGACCGGCGAGTCGAGCGTATCGGTTCCAGCTATAGCGCTCAATGACGAGAACACGATGCCGGCGCTTGGCCTCGGCGTCGCCGAATTGTCCGACGACGAGACCGAGCGCGCGGTATCGGCGGCGCTGGAAATCGGGTATCGACTGATCGATACCGCTTCGGTATACGGCAACGAAGCCGCGGTCGGTCGCGCGATCGCCGCATCCGGGATACCTCGCGCGGAGCTATTCGTCACCACCAAGCTGGCCAATGCCGACCAGGGCATCACCGCCACTCAGCACGCGTGCCGGGCCAGCCTGGAAAGGCTCGGCCTGGACTACCTCGACCTCTACCTAATCCACTGGCCGGCACCGCAATTGGGTAAATACGTGGACAGCTTCGGCGGACTGATCCAGTTACGCGGCGACGGCCTCGTGCGCTCGATCGGCGTGTGCAACTTCGCCGAGGAGCACCTGACCGACGTCATCGACCTGACCTTTGTCACCCCTGCGGTCAACCAGATCGAACTGCACCCGCTGCTCAACCAGGCCGAGCTGCGGGCGGTCAACGCCGCGCACAACGTCGTCACCGAGGCTTATAGCCCGCTCGCGGTCGGCAGGTTGCTGGATAACCCGACCGTGACCTCCGTCGCCGCTGAATACAGCCGCACCCCCGCGCAGGTGCTGATCCGATGGAGCCTGCAGCTGGGCAATGTGGTGATTCCGCGATCGGCCAAGCCCGAACGCATCGCCACCAACATCGACGTCTTCGATTTCGAGTTGGCCGCCGAGCACATGGACGCACTCAACGGTCTCAACGACGGCACCCGGGTGCGCGAGGATCCGCTGACCTACACCGGAATCTAGCTGGGTTGTC
Organism: Mycobacterium sp.; assembly: GCF_049673265.1. GTDB lineage: Bacteria > Actinomycetota > Actinomycetes > Mycobacteriales > Mycobacteriaceae > Mycobacterium. Next base: position 1,778 of record NZ_JBATXN010000214.1, read on the forward strand.
CGGCCGGGCAGGTGGCCGTGGCCTGACGCAGCGCATCGGCGGACGCCTGGTCGATGGGGAGCCCATAACCGCGCGACACCGCGATGTACTGCATGGCGTATTGGCACCAGAACGCGTTGTTGGGTGGCATCCACAGCGCCGGCTGAGAATCGCCTTTGTCTTCGTTTGCCTTGCCGTCGACCGCTAACAGGTTGGCAGGATCGTTGGCGAAGCGCACCCGCTCGGCGGCCGGCCAGTCGTAGGCCGCCATGTCCCAAGCCAACGCGAGCGGCACGATGTGGTCGATTTCGACCGAGGCCCCGACGCCGGCCCCGCGATGAAAGTTGATGGTGGCGCTGGTGTACGGGTCGTGCAGGGTGCCCGTTTCGACCGCCGTGGGGCAGCGCTTGATCCACACGTACGTCTTGTCGACCAGGTCGCGGTCGAGAATGTCATCGCGAGTGTCGCATCCGTTGTGCCCGCCGGGCGCGTCGTTGTCGTCGGTCCAGGCGTCGCCGTAGGCCGCACGGCGATAGTCGTAGCGATGGATTCTGGCCGGTACCACCGTGATTCCAGCCAGCACGTCGACGCCGGGCGCCACGGTCGGAACGTCGGCCCGAGCGGCGAACTCGCGCGCACGGTCCCCCTGTGATGTCACCGCCACCTGATAGGCGACCAGCACGGCGAGCACCGCAATCGCCGACAGCCACAACAATGTCTTTCGCGTCATGACTTGTCCAGGTAGGCAATGCGTTCGGTTCCGGTGAACGGCGCGGCCAGCAGCGCCAATCCGGGGTTGGCGGGTTCGTCGTCGTAGACCTGCTCGCAGAACTCCCGGGCGGCTTCGATGATGTGCCGGTGGTTGATCAGCGACAGCAGTTGGAGCGTGATCGCACGCCCGGACTGGCTGCGACCCAGCACATCCCCTTCGCGGCGTTCCTGGAGATCCAAGTCGGCCAACGCGAACCCGTCGAGTGTCCCGGCGACGGCGCTCAATCGCTTGCCTGCCCGCGAATCCGGCGCCACCCAGCTCGCCAGCAGACATACGCTCGCGTGCGTGCCCCGGCCGATGCGGCCCCGCAACTGATGCAACTGGCTGATCCCGAACCGGTCGGCATCCATAACCAGCATCACGGTCGCGTTCGGCACGTCGACGCCGACTTCGATGACGGTGGTGCACACCAGCACATCGATGTCGCCGGCGCGAAACGCCGTCATCGCGGCGTCCTTCTCCTCGGCGGGCAGCCGCCCATGCATGAGTCCCAGCCGCACACCGGCCAACTGTTCGCAGCGCAGCCGGGCGAACAGCTCTTCGGCGGTCGCCGAAGGCCTTCCGTCCTGCTCGGTCTGGCCGCTGGTATCGGTCTCGTCGATCCGCGGCGCCACCACGTAGGCCTGGCGTCCCGCGGCAACCTCTTCGACGATCCGCCGCCAGGCCCGGTCCAGCCACGCCGGCTTGTCCTTGACGAACACGGCGGTGGTGGTGATCGGCTGCCGGCCGCGAGGAAGCTCGCGCAGCGTCGACGTCTCCAGGTCGCCGTAGACGGTAAGAGCCACCGTCCGCGGTATCGGCGTTGCGGTCATCACCAACAGATGCGGCGTGATCCCGGCAGGCGCCTTGGCCCGCAACTGGTCTCGCTGTTCGACGCCAAACCGGTGCTGCTCGTCGACGACCACCATGCCCAACTGGTGGAACTCGACCGCGTCTTGCAGCAGTGCATGGGTGCCCACGACGATGCCGACCTGACCGCTGGTGATCTCACCGCGAACTTGTTTCTTTTGAGCCGCTGACATCGAGCCGGTAAGCAACGCCACTCGGGTGGCATCGTCGGCGCCGCCGAGTTGGCCGGCCATCGCAAGTGGCCCAAGCACCGAGTTGATCGACTGGAGATGTTGTGCAGCAAGGACTTCCGTTGGCGCCAACAGCGCGCACTGATAGCCGGCGTCGACCATCTGTAGCATCGCCAGCACCGCGACGATCGTCTTGCCAGACCCCACCTCACCTTGCAGCAACCGGTTCATCGGGCGGGTGGAACCGATTTCAGCAGAAAGCACCTCCAGCACCTCACGCTGGCCGACGGTCAGCTCGAATGGCAACCGCTGCAGGAGTTCTTGCTTCAGCCCATCCGCACGCGCTGACGCCGCCGGCCCGGACTGGGACAGTTCGCCGTGCCGCCGGCCCACCAGCGCCCACTGCAGCCCGACGGCCTCGTCAAACGTCAAACGTTCACGGGCGCGCCGCCGTTCGGCTTCATTTTCGGCGAGGTGGATGGCACGCAGCGCCTCATCTTCAGAGACCAAATTGTGTTGGGCGCACAGCGCTTTCGGCAACGGGTCGGCCACCGGCTCGAGAACCTCGAGCACCTGCCGGACACAGTTGAAGATGTCCCAACTTTGCACTTTGGTACTGGCCGGATAGATCGGATAGAACTTGCGCTCAAACGCCTCTTGCAACACTTCGCCGCTGACAGCCTGCGAAGCGTGGGCGATGTTTTTCAGCGACCGGCTGCCGTGGTGTTTGCCGTCCGCCGAGTCCAACACCAGGAAGTCGGGATGAGTGAGCTGCATTGCTCCCCGGAAATACCCGACCTCCCCGGATAGCATGACGCGGTTTCCCTTCGCGAGCCGGTCCTGGATCCACGGCTTGGGGTGGAAGAAGGTGGCGGTGACCTTGTTCCGCCCGGAGCCGAGAGTGACACGCAACAGCTTGTCCTTGGGGCGCTTTTTAATTCGAATCAGCGCTACGTCGGTGATCTCGTCGACGAGGGTGACGTGCTCGCCTTCCGGGGGTCGCTCGTCGTCGACGCCGCGCACGCTGGTGCCCTCGACGTAGCTACGCGGATAGTGTCGGAGCAGGTCGTCGACGGTGCGGATACCGAACACCGCGTCGAGCGGGTTCGCGGCTTTGGCGCCAAGGGCGTAATCCAAGCGGTCACTGAGCGCGACCATGGCTACTCGACCCCGATCAACAGCGCGTCGCCGCGGTGCCCGGTGTGATAGGTCATCAGCTCGGTACCCGGGTGCCGGTCGTGTATGTGGGCTTGCAGCTTTTCGCCCACGGCAGCCGCGTCGGCATCCCCATCGATGTCGGCGCCCACCAGCACCGTCACCAACTCGCCACCGGCAGCCAACAGCAAATCGATCAACCCGATCGCCGCCGACGCCACGTCGGGCGCCACGATCAGCACCTCGTCGCCTGCGATGCCCAGGCCGTTCCCGGGCTCGCAGGCGCCAGCCCAGGTCAACGCCGTTTCGGTCGCGATGCGCACGGACCCATGCTTGGCTGCACCCGCGGCGCGGGCCATCGTGAAGCCGTCGTCGACGGCTGGCCGGCCGGGTTCGTGGACGGCAAGCGCGGCAAGCCCTTGCACCATCGATCCGGTCGGCAGCGGCACCACGTCGATGCCCCACCCGATGGCCGCGGTGCAGCCGGCGACCAGCTCCTCCGCGGCCAAATAGCCGTTGGGCAACACCATGACCTGCGCGGCTTCGGTGTCCACCACGGCGCGCAATAGTTGCTGTGCGCTGATGGCCGTCGTCGGCTCGGCAGCGTGTAGGCCGGGGCGCAGCACGCAGGCCCCCTCGCCGGCGAACAACTCCGCCGCGCCGTCGCCGTCGACGACCGCCAACACCGCGCGCTCCCGGGTCCAGCTGCCCGGCGGTAGCCCGCTGGCCGGGCCGGTCAGCGCCGAGATCTGGATCCGCCGCGGATGGCCGAACGCCAGACCTGCTTCGACGGCGGCCCCTGCGTCGTCGGTGTGGACGTGGACCGAATAGCCGCCGACGACGCCGGAGGTCGCGATGGCCACCGACTCACCCAGCTCGTCCAGCCGTTCGCGCAGCTGGTCGACGGCCTCGGAGTCGCACCCGCCCAGCAGGTACATCACCTCGAATTGCGGCGCAGGGGGTTGCGCGGCGGGCTCGATCGCTTGCGGGCGTGGGGACGGCTCGTAGAGGGTGCGGTTCGGCGCCTGCCCGGTGATCGTTGAGCGCAACGCGTCGAGCAGGACCAACAACCCGCGCCCACCTGCGTCGACCACACCGGCATCGCCCAGCACGTCAAGCTGCTCCGGCGTCTTTTCCA
>NZ_JBATXN010000215.1:0-9711 GCF_049673265.1 Mycobacterium sp.
CCGTAGCGCTGTCCCGGGCTGACCGTCGGTAGATATGCGTGCCAAACGTATCCGTCAACCTCGTCGAGCGGGATTCGGCTCTCGTGCCCGTCGTCGTGAATCAGGCACAAGTCGACCTTTTCAGCGATCTCGGAGAACAGCGCGAAGTTGGTGCCACCGCCGTCGAAAGTGGCGCCGAGCGGGTAACTGCTGCCCGGCCATACAGTCACCAGCTCGGGTGGAGTCACTGCGGCACCATTGGTGGGGTCTGACGGCGGCATCCTTCGACCTTATCGGCGCGGGCGTCACCACCAGCCGGTGGCCGCCCCGACTTGGCGACCCAACTCGTTGGTCATCGTGCGCATATAGGTCGCGGATAGGTGATGAGCGTCGTGGTATACCAACACGTTTCCCTCGACGGCGGGGCAGATGTCGGGGCGACAGACGGCATCGCTCATGTCCAGCGGTTTGAGCAGCGGGAACTGCTCGACCCAATCGAGAGTGGGATTGTAGTCAGCCAGCACGTCGGAGCGCTTGATACCGCACGACAGTGCGTCACCGCCCTTGGCCAGGCAGTCCGACGGGTTGAACGGTTGACCGTCCTTGACAAGCCACGGGGTGTCGCGCATCGCGAGGATCGGAATGTTGTTGTCGGAGAACGTTTGCCAGATCCCGACATAGGTTCCCGGCATCACATCTCCGGGTTTGATGTTCCAGGGCCGGGTCGATGTGGTGAACACATAGTCCGGATGGTCAGCCACCACCTTGGCCATGGCCTTTGGCACCCAGTCGCGGCACTCCGGGTACGGCGCATTGCTGCCCATCACCAACGGCATCTGTTCGGTGGACAGCGGGCAGCCCATCTTGAGGTAGGTCGTCACCTTGAAGTGGTGTCGGCGTCCGACGAGATCCAGCGCGGTCAGCCAATGCTCGGCGTGCGAGCCACCGGCAAGGGCGATGGTCCGGGGGGCGTCCTTGTCGCCGTAGGTGCACGTGATCACGGACGTGTTGGCAAAGTCGCCGATGCAGCCGTCGCGGGTGGACGGCGGGTAATCCGTCTGGGCTTCCAGCACGGTGGGCCGCGTCTTCAGCTTCGGCACACGCACATGCTTGACCAGTGCGCGGGCGCCGGGATAGTCGTGGGAATTGAGTCCGCTGAGCTCCTTGCCGCTGGCGCGCTCCACGCTGACATGCTCGACCCAGGTGAATGCCGTCGCGGTCAGCGTCACGCCGAGCATCGCCACCATTGATCCGAGCACCATGGTGGGACGGCGCAGCCGCGCCCGCCACGGAATGACCGGGCCTGGCTCGGGCGCGGTGTTGACCCCGGTGCGGTGTCGCAGCGGGTCTTCAACGAAGCGGGTGGTCAGATAGGCCAGCACACCGGATAACAGCAACACCGCCGTGCCTTCGATGAAGTTGGCGCGCCGGTGACCGGTGTACGCGAGCCAAAAAATCAGCAGCGGCCAGTGCCACAGGTACAGCGAATAGGCCATCGCGCCGAGCTTCACCAGCGGCTCGGCCGCCAACAACCGGTTTGGCAGCGGCATCTTGTCACGGGTAGTGGGATGGGCCTGCCGATTAGCGCCGGCGAGGATGAACAGCACGGCGGCCCCGACGGGGACCAGCGCCCACGGACCCGGGAACTCCTTGACGCCGTCGATGCGCGCGCCGCAGGACAACACCGCTGCCAACGCGACGGTGGCGACCACCGTGCGCAGCCACATCGGCCAGCGGATGTAGGGAACCAGTGCGCCGACGAGCGCCCCCAGCAGCAACTCCCATGCCCGCGCAAAGCTGTTGTAGTAGGCGCTCGCCTGATTGGCTTGGTGCGCAAAGATCGCGTAGACGAACGATGCCACCGCAAGAGCGCCAATCAGCAGCACGAACACCGTCCGCAACCGGTCGCCGAGACGATCGCCGAACCAGCGCCGGAATAGATAAGTGAACCCGAAAACCAGTGCAAGGAAAGTGATGTAGAACTGGCCCTGCACCGACATCGACCAGATGTGCTGCAGCGGACTGACCGCCTCACCCGCACGCAGATAGTCGGCCACCGTGCTGGCCAGCTCCCAGTTTTGGTAATAGCCAAGGCTGGCCAGGCTCTGGTCGGCGAAGGTCTCCCAGCGAGTCTCGGGCTGAACCAGGATGGTCAGCACCGCGCATGCGGCCAATACCACCACCAGCGCCGGCAGCAATCGGCGGACCAGTCGGATCACTTCGGGCACCGGCGACAGCGAGGACGCCGGGTTGAGTGCCGCGCGCAGCAGTTTGCCGCCGAAGAAGAACCCGGACAGCGCGAGGAACACGTCCACCCCGCCGGAAACCCGGCCGAACCAGACGTGGAACATCGCGACCAGCGCGATGGCAATGCCGCGCAGCCCGTCCAAATCGTGGCGGTAGAACCCTGCGTTGCGGTTCCCGATCGCGGACTGGGCGGATTCCGCGATAGGACCGACGGCCGGACGGGTCGGGTAGGCGGTCATCATGATTGACAGACAATCTACCCAACCTGCCTACCGCCGGCAGCGCGCTAACAGCGCGTCGGCGAGTGCCCGGTCAGGACTCGATGATTCGGGTCAGATACGGAACCATCCCGTTGGTGCGCGCCGGCGAAATCGTGACGGCGGGCTCGGTGGCCTCGATCATTTGGCCGTTGCCGAGGTACATCGCGACGCTCTGGGTGCCAGCGGGGCCGTAGCACATCAGGTCGCCGGGCTTTGCTTGTGAAAGCGCGACTTTGCGGCCGACGTTGCACTGCTCGCCCGAGGTCCGCGGCATCTTGAGCCCGGCGCCGGCATACGCGTACTGGATCAGACCCGAGGCGTCGAAACCGACGATGTTTGCCTTCAGCCCGGTGCCGCGAGTTGGGCCCGCGGCGCTGCCGCCGCCGTACAGGAACGGCACGCCGCGCTGCGAAAGCGCACGCTGAATCACATAACTGGTCGACTGCGTGTGGCCGACCAGTGCCGGACCCTGCACTGGCGACCCGGGCAGGGTCGGCGTTTGCGCTGACGGTGCCGGCAGGGCCGGACTCTGCACCGACGGCCCCGGCAGGGTTGGCCCCTGGGGGTCAGCGGTCGCGGAAGCCGGGTTGAGCATCGGAAGCGTCAGCAACAGGGCCAGGCTGATTGGGACCGCGTAGCTGGGTCTCATGTCGATCACCTCTCTGTGGCGTCAGCGCGGTGACCTCGCGCGTCCGCCGCCATTCCTTCCGGTTCACCACGGAGACTCATGCGCTGGCCCGCCCCGTTGGGGGCCGCACGCCGTTACCTATGCGGTGCCGACGTGAACCCTCGGTGAACCGCTGGATTCACAACAGTCACTACAGACACTTTGGCAACAAATGACCGCGGCGGCCACCCCAACGGCGCCTCACAAGGCATTTTTTGTCGTACCGTGACCCAACGGTGACCCCTCGCAGGCCAGAGGCTCAATTCTCACCGCGCAATTGTGATTTCGATCTCATCGCGGTTCTGTCACGACGTTGCGCAAGCCGGCGCCGTCAGTGCCAGTACTGCCCGCAGAAAGTGGTCAACATCGAGCCGACGACGGAACTGAGGACGACGATGGCGACCGCCAACAACGGCCAAAGGGACAGGTACCACCCCTTCAGCAGCGAGACCGCCGGGCCGACCACTGCCGCAGCGATCGCCGCGCCGATGCCGCCCCAGACCACCGGGTAGATATAGAAGTCGACGCCGTAGGGCACCGGTGGGCAATCGTCACCCGTGCACACGTCCTTGAGGAAGCCGAAGAGCTGCGATCCCCAATCCGTCGCGGTGGCCGCGACCAGCAGCGCAGCCAGCAAAGCGATGGTGCAGACGACGTCCCACGGGACCAGCCGCAGCCGCAGTACCCGTGGCGGCGCGTCGGGGTGGTCGCCCGCTGAGGGGTCGTCGAACTGTTGCGGCGAAGCCATGGTTGCTCAATGCTGCCGGATGGTCAGCGTTTCTGCGACCGAAGGCTTCGCGACAAGGCCTGCTTTACCCTCGTTTTCTATGACCGCGCCGACCCCTGGGCTCACGCCCGAGCAGATCAGCGCGATCGACGCGGCGCATCTGTGGCATCCCTACAGCACGATCGGCGCCGAAACAGTGCCTCCGGTGGTCGCTGTCGGCGCGAGCGGCGCCCGGCTGACGGTGATCCGCGACGGTGAGCCCGTCGAGGTGCTCGACGCGATGAGTTCCTGGTGGACGGCCATCCACGGCCACGGGCACCCCGTCTTGGATGCGGCGATAGCCGCGCAGCTGGCGACGATGAACCATGTCATGTTCGGCGGGCTGACCCACGAACCCGCCGCGCGGTTGGCCCAGCTGCTGGTAGAGCTCACGCCATCGGGGCTGGAGACGGTGTTCTTCTGCGACTCCGGCTCGGTGTCGGTCGAGGTCGCGGTCAAGATGGCGCTGCAGTATTGGCGCAGCCGCGGCCGGCCCGGCAAACGGCGCCTGATGACCTGGCGCGGCGGCTATCACGGCGACACCTTCACCCCGATGAGCATCTGCGACCCCGACGGCGGCATGCATTCGCTGTGGACGGACATTCTGGCTTCCCAGGTTTTCGCGCCGCAGGTGCCCGGCGACTACGACGCGGCCTATAGCGCGGCGTTCGAGGCGCAGCTCGCCGACCACGCCGACGAACTGGCCGCCGTGGTCGTCGAGCCGGTCGTGCAAGGCGCGGGCGGAATGCGCTTCCACGATCCGCGCTACCTCGTCGACCTGCGCGAGATCTGCCGACGACATGACGTGCTACTGGTTTTCGACGAGATCGCCACCGGATTCGGCCGCACCGGCGAGCTGTTCGCCGCCGACCACGCCGGCGTCAGCCCCGACATCATGTGCGTCGGCAAGGCCCTGACCGGCGGCTACCTCAGCCTGGCGGCCACCCTGTGCACCACCGACGTCGCGCACACCATCAGCCACGGCGAGGCCGGAGCGCTGATGCACGGGCCGACATTCATGGCCAACCCGCTGGCCTGCGCCGTGTCGGTGGCCAGCGTCGAGCTGCTGCTCAGCCAGGATTGGCGGTCGAAGGTTGCCGAGATCAGCGCCGGCCTGACCGCCGGTCTGCAACCGGCCAGGACACTGCCGGGAGTGATCGACGTCCGGGTGTGCGGGGCCATCGGTGTCGTCGAATGCGACCGCCCCGTCGACCTGGCGATTGCCACCCCGGCGGCCGTCGAACGCGGGGTGTGGCTACGGCCGTTCCGCAACCTCGTCTACGCGATGCCGCCGTTCATCTGCACGCCTGACGAGATCGCGGAGGTGACCTCCGCGATGGTGGAGGTGGCCCGACTGACCGGCTCTCGTAGGCTCTAGTGCGATGACGCAGATCGACACGTCACCGCTGGCATGGCTGGAGGCGGTGGAACAGGAGCGCCGACAGGCCGGGCTGCGACGCGCGCTGCGGCCGCGGCCGGCAGTGGCCACCGAACTCGATTTGGCGTCCAACGACTATCTAGGTCTTTCGCAGCACGCGCAGGTCATCGAAGGCGGAGTGGACGCGCTGCGCACCTGGGGCGCGGGCGCCACCGGTTCCCGCCTGGTTACCGGTAATACCGTGCTGCACGAGGAATTCGAGTCCGCGCTAGCCGAATTCGTGGGCGCCGCAACGGGTTTGGTGTTCTCCTCCGGATACACGGCGAACCTCGGGGCGGTCGTCGGCTTGTCCGGCGCAGGCTCGCTACTGGTGTCGGATGCCTACTCGCACGCCTCGCTGGTGGACGCGTGTCGGCTGTCGCGGGCGCGGGTGGTGGTCACCCCGCACCGCGACGTCGACGCGGTGGACGCGGCGTTGGCGTCGCGGGACGAGGAGCGGGCCGTCGTCATCACCGAGTCGGTGTTTTCCGCCGACGGCGCGTTGGCCCCGGTGCGGCAGCTGCATGAGGTGTGCCGTCGGCACCGCGCGCTGCTGATCGTCGACGAGGCCCATGGGCTGGGCGTGCGTGGCACCGGCGGGCGCGGGCTGCTGCACGAGATGGGCCTGGCCGGCGCGCCCGACGTGGTGATGACGACCACGCTGTCCAAGGCGTTGGGCAGCCAGGGCGGCGCGGTGCTTGCATCGGGTGCCGTGCGCGATCACCTGATCGACGCGGCCCGGCCGTTCATCTTCGACACCGGTTTGGCCCCGGCGGCGGTCGGCGCCGCGCTGGCCGCGCTGCGTGTGCTGAGCGCGGAGCCGTGGCGGCCCGCTGCGGTGCTGCAGCTTGCGGGCACCTTGGCGCAGATCTGCGACGTACCTAACATTCCGCAATCGGCTGTGGTGTCGGTGATCCTGGGTGCACCGGAGGTGGCGCTGGCGGCCGCGACGGCCTGCCTGGACGCCGGGGTTCGGGTGGGCTGCTTCCGGCCGCCGACCGTGCCCGCCGGTACGTCGCGGCTGCGGCTCACCGCGCGCGCCTCGCTGGACGCCGACGACGTCGAGCTGGCCCGCACGGTGCTGACCGACGCGCTTCGCGCGGCACGGCGTTGACGGTACTGATTGTCACCGGGACGGGGACCGGGGTCGGCAAGACCGTCGCGACCGCCGCTCTGACCTCGGCCGCGCGGCAGGCCGGCGTCGACGTCGCGGTGTGCAAACCGGTGCAGACCGGCACCGACGCCGGTGACGACGACCTCGCCGAGGTGACCCGGTTATCGGGGCTGACCAAGGTGGTCGGGCTGGCCCGTTACCCGCAGCCGCTGGCGCCGTTGGCCGCTGCCGAGCAGGCCGGGACGTCATTGCCCACCCGCGCGAACGTGCTGAAACTCATCCGCACACTCGACCGCCCGGGGCAGTTGACGCTGGTCGAGGGCGCCGGCGGCCTGCTCGTCGAACTCGCCGACGCGAGCGTGACGCTGCGCGACCTTGCGGCCGACTTGAGCGCGGCGGTGCTGGTGGTGGCCACCGCCGAGCTCGGCACTCTCAATCACACCGCGCTGACAGTGGAATCGCTTGCTGCACATGGAATTTCATGCGCTGGGCTGGTGATCGGTACCTGGCCGCTTCGGCCGGGCGTGGTGGAGACCTCCAACCGGTCTGCGCTGGCGCGCCTGGCGCCGCTGCGCGCTGCGCTGCCCGCCGGTGCGGCATCGATGGACGCCGGCGAGTTCGCCGCGATGAGCGCGCACGCGTTCGACCGCGAATGGGTAACCGCGCTGGTCGGCTAATGGTTCATTCGATCGAGCTGGTCTTCGACCGCGACACCGAGGCGGCGATCCGTCACATCTGGGCGGATCTGGCCGCGGCGGGCATTCCCAGCCAGGCCCCGGCCAGTCGTCCGCACGTGACGCTGGCGGTGGCCGAGCGGATCGCGCCGGACGTCGACGCGCTGCTGCGGCCGGTGGCGCAGCGACTTCCGCTGAGGTGTGCCGTCGGGGCGTCGCTGCTGTTCGGCAGATCCAACGCCGTGCTGGCCCGGCTTATCGTGCCGAACGCTGAGCTACTCGCGTTGCACGCTGAGGTGCACCGCGCCTGCGGCCCGTATCTGACGCCCGGTCCGATGGCAAATTGCCTGCCTGATCAGTGGACGGCGCACGTCACGCTGGCCCGCCGGGTTGGGGGAGGCCAGCTCGGGCGGGCCTTGCGAATCGCGGGTCGACCCTCAGAGATCGGTGGCGGCTTCGCAGCTTTGCGCCGTTGGGACGGCAGCAAGCGCGTCGAGCACCTGATCAGCTGACCGCTACGGGATCAGGTCCACCAAGTTGACCAGGGTTCCTGCGGTCGCCTCGGCGATGGGTACCGCGGTGCCGAGCAAGAGGATGAACGGAAGCATGACCACGTCGGCGGCGATTGGGTCACCGATCGCGTTGATCAGGTTGCCGGCCTCTAGCTGGTCGGTGAACATGCTCGCGTCGTATGCGGGCAGGCTGGTGAGGAGCGCATCGACGGTGTCGGCAATCGGCAGCAAGGCCGCGTAGTCGGCTGCAAGGGTGCCGGACAGATCGTTGAGAATATCGGTCGGCGACGACAGCAACGTTGCGTCCGAAATCGGGTAGTTTGCTGCGCCGCCCAGCGCCTCCTTCAAAATTTCGAATAGCTGCGTCGGCGACGGTTGCAGAGTGTCGGTCAGGCCGGTGTTGAAGGCGCCGGTCAACAGCGTCGTCAGCGACGGATTATCTGTCAGTGGCGTTATTTGGTAGTTGGCTGGGCTTTCCAGATCCTGGATGGCTGTGTTAATTCCTTGCTGTAGGCCGCTGCTCAACGCGGCGGAGATGGCGGTCCCGTCGAGGTTCGTCGGGAACAGCCCGAGCGTGGTGGGGATATCGGCATCCCCCTGGTCCCAGCCGTCGGTGATGCTCCCGTAGCCCAGGTTCACCAGGACGCGCATGTCGGGTTCGAGCAGGTCGTAAAGCGGCTGTCCGACGACTGGAACCAGCCGCAGCGGGTCCAAGAGGGGCAGGCTGTCGTCCGGGATTATGTAGTAGTTGGTCAAGGTGTCTGCCACCGATGTTGGCAACTGGATGGCCGAAGCGATCTGTTCGGGGGTGTCCCCTAGATAGGCGCCGTGGTCGTAGGGGATTCCCAGCAGAGCGTTGAGGTCTGAGATGAGGTTGAGCGGATATCTCGGGAAGTCGCTGAAGCCGTCGTATTCCTGCGTGTAAATGTCGGTCGGGTAGAGGTCGGCGGGCGTCGCGCCGGTCAACGTGAAGCCCAGGCTGGGGAAGCTCGGGTCGGTGCCCGCAGGTAAGTCGAAGCGTTCCAGTACGCCGCCGTCGGGGTTGCTTTCATCGCCAATCAACACGAAGTGCACGTCATCACTGGGCACACCCTGGTTGGCCAATTCGGTCATGGTGGTCGAGGCGATCACAGAGCTCTGCGAGAGGCCGAACACGACCACTGGGTTGGCGGCGTCGACGTGCCCGGTGGCGATCTCATGCAAGATTGCGGCGTCCAGAATCTGTTGCCCCTGCGCAGCTGACGTGTCGAACAGCAGGCTGTGCACCCCGGTCACCGGATACAACCCTTCGGGAGTATCCAGCGCCTGCGCAATGCCCGTGAATCCTCGCGGCTCAAGGTATAGCTGGTCGACGGCATCCACGTAACTTTGCGGCGGCGTCGGAAGGCCGCTGCCGCCGATGACAAATGCGGTGCCACCCCCGAGCGCGGAATCCGCCGTGTCACCGCTGGTCAACACCACATCGCGGGCTTGGCTGGCGGGTCTGGGCGCGGTGACCGGTATCAAGCTGGCAGCCGGGATGGCCACACCGGCGGCGAGGCAGACGCGAAGCATCGAACGGCCCTGCATAGAGACTCCTCAGCAAAGAGGCGACGGACCGAGTCTAGGCGCTGAAGAGCAAGTACAAACCGGTAAACGTGTAGCCGACCATGACCAGCATCATGGTGAGCTGGCCGGTGAGTTGATGGCCGGCGGGCAGCAGCCGCAGCGCTTTGTCGTGGGCCGCAATCACCGCGACGATGTGGCCGGTCACCACGCATGACACCTTGATCACGCCAAGAACGCTGGGATGTAGTGAGAGCACATAGGCGACGTGCAGGTGCGCCAGCCCGAGCAGGTTCCATCCTCGACCGAGCGGATCGGCGAGGGCGAACACCGCTTGTTGACCGCGCTCCACCAGATAGGACAGGTAGTGGGCGAAGATGTATCCCACCACAATGGGGATCAACGAGTGCGCCATCTGTCCCGGTAATCCGCGGCGCTGCTCGTGGTCGATGCCTCCGCTCGCGCGGGCGGCCAGCGAAAACGTCGTCGCCACAACGGCAATGAAGAACAGCAACCCGATGGTGCGCAGC
>NZ_JBATXN010000216.1:0-8059 GCF_049673265.1 Mycobacterium sp.
TCAGCGTCGGCCTTCTTTTCAACTTCGTACCAGAATTCCGGTGTGGGCCAAGGGATCTTGGCAGGGCCGCCTTTGCCGGGCTGGGGAAATGTGGCTTCCGCCTCGTCGAGCTCTTTGATCATCTTCAGGGCGAGCTCCCGCTCATTGGCGTAGTACCGCTCGGCCCACTGCAACGCGACGCGGGCGTATGCCCAGGACGGATCCGCGCCGGCCCAGCGGGCGTCCTTTGCGGCGTTTCGGTGCATCTCGTCGGCATACGCCACGTGTTCCTGCAGCACCTCCTTCAGCCGCGCCGGGTTAGTCAGATGCCCCAGCGTGACCCGCAGTAGCGGGCCATGCTTGAGGGTGGGCGGGTCGACCGGAGCCTCATTCGCCCATTGGGTCACCGCTTCTAGCCCCTCTTCAGTGATCTTGTACAGCCTGCGATGGCGGGTGCCGCCCGTGTTCTCGACGCGCGAGGTCACCAGGCCCAGCTTCTCCAGCTTCTTGAGCTCGGAGTAGATCTGGCTGTAGGCCGGGCTGCCGTAGTAAAACCGCATGCTCCAGTCGATCCACTTTCGGATGTCATAGCCGGAGAGCTCGTACTCGTAGGACAGCATGCCAAGCAGCGCCCAGCTGGTCGCCGCAAGATTCGGCTTGCCCGGCGGATTGCTGCCTTCCATTTGCCCAGGTTACAGCCCAAGCCACTAGGCTTTCGGCAACTGACCACTGGCCGGGAGACGGCATTGCCGGACGCGTAAGCCGCGCTGCACACTGTGGCCGTGACATCCAACGGGGAAATGGCGACGCTCCAGTCGCTGTATCGGCCGTTGGCCGATTCGGTGCGTCGCCTCATCGACGCCACAATCAGGACACAAGTCGACGCGGCGACCCTCATCGCAGCCAAGGAGGAGATCGATTGCATCACTGAGAAGTTGACCGCGGCACCGATGCCGCGTTCTTTCGGAGTGCAGCAGACGGGCAACGGCCAAACGGTGGCATGGGGCAATGTGATGATCGGTTTGCGCAATCCGGTCGCCCCTCCCCTGGCGATCAACGACGGAGCCGACGGCCTGGTGTGGTCCGACTTCGCCCTCGGCGCAGCCTACGAAGGCCCGCCCGGCCACGTGCATGGCGGGGTTTGCGCGATGGTGCTCGATCATGTCCTAGGCGCAACCGCGCACAAGCCGGGAAAGCCTGCCTACACCGGCACTCTCTGCGTCCGCTTTCTGCGAGGCACCCCGCTGGGCGAGCTGCATGCGGAGGCCCGCGTCGACCGGGTGGAGGGGGTCAAAACCTTCGCCATCGGCCATCTTGCCGATGCACAGGGCATCACCGTCGAGGCTGAGGGCGTTTTCATCCACCCACGCGAAAGCTAGCTGCGCGCCGGAGCCAACCGCTTGAGCGCCAGGCCGCCTTCGAACGGCCGGTAACCGAAAGCGGCAGGGGCACGATAACCGGTGTCTTCCAGCGGCGTATGTACCTCGGCAACCGTTGGCCCGATCTTCGCAGCGACTCCCGAAAGCGCATCAAGGTCAAAGCGGTATAGCCGGCCGGCGTTGCCGCCCAAGATCTTTCGGCAGGCATCCTCCGACTTGTCGTGCAATGCCCAGCGGATCGCCAGCTTGGAGTGTGGTGTGAAGCCTTCCTCGTGCGGATAGTCGCTACCCCACATGATGTGCTCTGGGCCCATGAAATCGATCATCGCTGCGTCGAAGGGCGCTAGCTCGCTGGCGAGGTAGCAGTTCCGCTGAGCGTATTCGCTTGGCGTCAAAGTCAACTCGTCGACCGATGACCCGCCGAACATCCCGTAAGTGCGGTTGTGAGCCTCCGTTTTCATGGTGGGCACCATGGCGTCGAGTATGCCGAGTTGCCCTGGCACCCAAAGCGTGCCCTGTTCGGTCGGCACGAATCGCAGCGTCGGGTACCGCTCGAACACCCCCGCGAGGATCAGGTGACCGAGGGTGCGGTTGGCCCAAATCGCCATCTCGGTGATCAACACCGCGTTGGACGCCGGTTGGTCCATCGGCATCTCGGGGCTGCCGGCGCCCGCGTGCTGCACCACCGTCAGGTCCAGATCCGCACACAGCGCCCAGATCGGTTCGTAGCGAGTGTGGAACAGCGGTGCGACGTTGGGGTCACCGGGTGAGACTGGCGGGATGAGCACGCCGCCGAAGCAGTTCTGCTCGGCACCCCAGCGAATCTCTTCCAGGGCCAGATCGATGTCGTTAGGAAAGATTTGGATCAATCCGCGGCGTCGGGCCGGGGCCAGCGAACAGAAGTCAATCTGCCAGCGGTTGTGGGCCTGCACGCCGGCCCAGCGCTTTTCGAACTCTTCGCGGGTCCGGGGAAGACTGATGGTGATGTTGGGTGTGGTCGGGAAGAACGGCGGAACGGTGTTGGGCAGCAGCACCTCTGCCGCCACTCCGTCGGCGTCCATGTCGGCGATCCGGAGCTCGTGATCCCAGTTGCGTTGAGCGGTCGCGGTGATCAGGTCATCGAACGGGCTCACGTAACTCTTGGCCCATGCCTCGAACTCGTCATGCAGGGCCGCGGGCAGATACGGCTTGTAGTCGTGGAGATCGGCCCCGGCGTGCGTATCCGTCGAGATGACGACGTAGCGATCGATCGTGTCCCAGGTTGTAGCCATCGCATCCTCCGACGTTGTCGCTATTAAAGGCTAGCCTTCCGAGTGGCCCAACGATCGCAAGTTCTTCATACCGTCACACCACTCCGCGGAGGCCGTCGGCACCGAACACCGGCTCCAGCATCGCGGTGAAATCCGGGCCGCGGCGCAGCAAGTGTCCCCCGTCGACGTTGATGATTTGGCCGGTGATCCAGCTTGCGGCGTCGCTCAACAGAAACATCGCCGCGTTGGCGATGTCGTCGACCTCACCCATCCGCGGCAGCGGCGTGCAGCTGCGGTAATCCCCGGACAGTTCGGGCGAGTCCGTGATCGCCGCGACCAGATCGGTGCGGATCAGACCCGGACGGATGCCGTTGACCCTCACCCAGGACGGGCCCAGCTCGTCGGCGGCCAACTGCATCAGGTGATCGACGCCCGACTTGGTGACCCCGTAGGCGCCGAACCAGCGGTGGGTGTTGCTGGCCGCGATCGACGAAATGCCGACGAACGACCCTCCGCCGCCGCGCACGAGTTCGCGCGCGGCGTGCTTGAGCACGTACATGGTGCCGTTGATGTTGAGGTCGACGGTGCGCCGCCACGCATCCGAGTCGATCTGGGTGATTGGGCCGATGGTCTGGGATCCGCCCGCACAATGCACCACTCCGTGCAGCCGACCATGCCACGCCGTGACGGCATCGACGGCGCGGGCGACCTCGTCTTCGTTGGTGACATCAGCCGGTTCGTATCGGATCGCGCCGCGGCTGCCCTTGCCCGCCTCGATTTCTTGGACCGCCGCCGCCAGCCGATCGGCGTTACGACCGACGATCATCACCGCGGCCCCGGCGGCTACCAGCCCGGCAGCGACCCCTTTGCCGATTCCACTGCCACCGCCGGTAACCAAGTAAGTCCGGTCTTCGAACGAAAGCTCCACGCCAGCCCCTTCACACCGAAACTGAAACAGGTTCTAGTCATCGAACCATGCGGCTCAAATTGCTCGAAGGCGGGCACAACGCCGGTCCCCCGCCGGCGTGGGGCTGCTGTGACAGATGTGACCCTCGCCGGTTACGGCTCGTCGCGGCGGGCGATCTTGGACGGCTTCGGCGAGCGCCAGTCCTCGACATCGGGTGGCAGCCCGACCGGGTACCTGTTCTCGTTGTGCGCCGCCCAGTGGGCATGCCCGAGTTCGTGAATATGAAACGCGTGGCGCAACGCCTCGGTGAAACCCATCGCGTCCGACGCCGCGTTGACCGAATCCTTGATCAGCAGGGCCGCCATCGTTGGCCGCTCGGCAATGCGCCGCGCGAACTCCAGGGTCTTGTCCTCGAGTTCGTCGACCGGGAAGACCTTGGATACCATGCCGAGCCGGTAGGCCTCGTCGGCGTCCAGCGAATCACCGGTCAGCAACAGCTCTTTGGCTTTGCGGGGTCCGAATTCCCAAGGGTGCGCGTAGTATTCGACGCCAGGCATGCCCATGCGGACTGCGACGACGTCGCTGAATTTCGCATTGTCGGCGGCGACGATCAGATCGCACGCCCAGATCAGCATCAAGCCCGCGGAGATCGCGTTGCCCTGTACCTGGGCGATGGTGATCTTTCGCAGATCGCGCCAACGGCAGGTGTTTTGGAAGAAGTAATGCCATTCCTGAAGGTAGACCTTCTCGGCGACCGGATCGCGGGTGGCGCCGTTTATCCGGAAGCTGGGCAGCTGGTCCGGGCCGGGCGCCCGCTCGGCCAATGCCAACTCCGAGCCCAGGTCGTGACCGGCGGAGAAATTCCTCCCGCGCGCGGCCAAGATCACCACCCGAACGTCGTCGTCGGCCTCGGCTCGTAAGAATGCCTCGTCGAGTTGGACCAGCAGGCCGCGGCTCTGCGCGTTGTGCGCGTCCGGCCGGTTGAGCCAGATCCGGGCGATGCGGCCGTCGTCGAGCGTTTCGTAGGCGACCAGGTGTTCGGGTTTCGCGTCAACCGCGTTGGTGCCCACCTCGTTGGGGACTGCCATTGGCCACCTCACTCGCTGGATCAGGTCCTTACACATTACGGCCAGCCCGTAACGCGGCGAACAGCGGGTTAGGGCGTCGGCTGCAGGCGAACGCGCACGTCGCATACAGTTATGTCATGCCCGCTAAACCTGATCCTTCTGAAATCGAAGATGTGGAACCGCTAGCCGACACCACCGCAAGGCAGGCCAGGCGCGTAGTAGCGGCCTACGCGAACGACGCCGACGAGTGCCGCGTCTTCTTGTCGATGCTCGGTATTGGGCCGGCGAAAATCGAGGTGTAAATGCCGCCCGCGGGAGGCAAGTGCTCGAAGGAATCTGCCGCCGGGGAGTCCGACTTCGTGGTGGTGGCCAACCGGCTGCCGATCGACATGGAGCGGCTGCCCGACGGCAGTACCACCTGGAAGCGCAGCCCCGGCGGGTTGGTTACGGCACTAGAGCCGCTGCTTCGGCGTCGTCACGGAGCCTGGGTCGGGTGGCCAGGCATCGTTGACGGCGACGAGGAGCCCATCGATGCCGAGGACCTTCGGCTGCATCCGGTGCGGCTATCCGCCGAAGACGTGGCCGAATACTACGAGGGGTTCTCCAACGCCACGCTGTGGCCGCTGTATCACGACGTCATCGTCAAACCGACCTACCACCGGGAATGGTGGGACCGCTACGTCGAGGTCAATCGCCGATTCGCCGAGGCCGCCGCACGCGCCGCCGCCCGAGGGGCGACGGTTTGGGTGCAGGACTACCAATTGCAGCTGGTGCCGGCGATGCTGCGCGACCTGCGGCCTGATCTGACCATCGGCTTCTTTTTGCACATCCCGTTTCCGCCGGTCGAGCTGTTCATGCAGCTGCCCTGGCGCACCGAGATCGTCGAAGGACTGCTCGGCGCAGACCTGGTGGGCTTCCATCTGACCGGCGGCGCGCAGAATTTCCTGATTCTGTCGCGGCGCCTGATAGGCGCGAACACCTCCCGCGGTTCAGTCGGCGTCCGGGCGCGATTCGGTGAGGTCGAGGTCGACGGGCGGATCACTCGGGTGGGCGCATTCCCGATCTCCATCGACTCCAGCGACCTCGACCAGAAGGGCCGCGACCGCAACATCCGCAAGCGGGCCAAAGAGATACGGGCCGAGATCGGCAATCCCCGCAAGGTTCTGCTCGGCGTCGACCGGCTCGACTACACCAAAGGCATCGATGTGCGCCTCAAGGCGTTCGCCGAGCTGCTCGCCGAGGGCCGCGTCAAGGGCGACGACACCGTGCTGGTCCAGCTCGCCACCCCCAGCCGGGAACGGGTGGAGAGCTACCAGGTGCTGCGCAACGATATCGAACGCCAGGTCGGCCACATCAACGGCGAATACGGCGAGGTCGGCCATCCGGTGGTGCACTACCTGCACCGCCCGGTCCCTCGAGATGAACTCGTCGCGTTCTTCGTGGCCAGTGATGTCATGTTGGTCACCCCGCTGCGGGACGGGATGAACCTGGTGGCCAAGGAGTATGTCGCGTGCCGCAGCGATCTGGGCGGTGCGCTGGTGCTCAGCGAATTCACCGGTGCGGCAGCCGAACTCCGGCAGGCCTACCAGGTCAACCCGCACGACACCGAAGGCGTCAAAGATGCTATCGAGGCAGCGCTCAACCAGTCGGTCGACGAGGGGCGGCGCCGGATGCGGGCGTTGCGACGCCAGGTCCTCGTCCACGACGTCGATCGTTGGGCTCGGTCGTTCCTCGAAGCGCTGGGCGAGGCGCATCCGCATAACGGCTGATTCGATGGTGTTGCTCCCGGCGCGCTGCAATACTCGTTGCACACCTAGCCGGAAGGGAGCGTCGAAGATGAGTACGTCCCGCGGTCTGACCGCCGCCGCTGCCGTGGCACTCGTGGCGCTGGGAACGGCGAGCCCCGCCAAAGCGCTCGGACCGCCACCGGATGGCATGTACAGCTTCAGCGAAGCCGGAGTGCCCTCGGCCACGTGGAAGATCAACGCGCTGTGCGATGCGCCATCCCGTCAGCGGGCCATTCCTGACTTCACCGACCCGGTCATCGCCGCGGACCTCTGCGCTCTCAACGTAAGTAGCACCACACCCCGGGTGATCAGCCGTCAGGAAAAGTTGGCGAACTACGTCGGGCGTGCTCGTCTTGCCAGCGACCTGTGGACGTTTGACATACCGAAGCCGGACGGCGTGAGTTGTCCGGATGGCACCACCGCGGCATCGACGGAAACGTACGCGTTCGACGACGTGTCACTGACGGGCACGCACACCAGCATTCACGGCGACGTCTGCGGCCTGCAGCCCGCGATGCGGAAGACCCCGTTCACGCTGGCGTTCCAGGGGCCGCTGCCCAACCCGGTCGAGCGTTATCCGTTGGACTGCAACCAGATCGGGCAGTGCCGCTGAACTAGATCGGCGTGATGTAGTTGATCAACCATTTGTCGCCGACCCGCTGGTAGTCGACTCGCAGCCGGCTGCCGTCGTAGAGTGGCTCCCGCGACTTATCGGTGACAGTGCGGTTCATGTAGACCATGACGGAAGCCGAATTGCGCTGCGCTGCCATGACTCCCACGCCGACAACGTTTGCCTGCACGACGACCTCGCGCTTCTTGGCCTCCGGGATGATCTGCTCGGTGGCGCTCTTCTCGAACTCGTGCCGATAGCGCGGTGTGAGTAGTGGATACGCGGCGTCCAGGCTGCGCTCGACGGTTTGGTAGTCGTAGCCGAATACTTGCGGAATCTGCTTGGCGGCCAACGGCGGAAGCACCGCCCGGGCGGACTGCTCTCCGCGGGTCTCGACCCGTTGCCAGTAGAACCAGCCGCCGGCCGCGGCTAACCCGATGAACGCGGTGGTCAGCAAGCTGACGGTGGCGGCGATCAACCACCGCATCAATTGCCCCCGTCCGGATACTTCAGGTCATAGCCTGTCATTCGCCCGTTGTCGTCCTCGTGCACGATGACGCGCATGCGATAAGGCTCAGACGGCTTGTTGACACCGTTCATGTCGGTGACGGTCACGCGCGCCGATACCAGCACTGAGGCATTGCCGTTGACGCTGTCGATGGCCTCCAGAGCGGCGCCGTTGATGACCGTCTCCGATGTCGCGTCAGTGTGACGGAATAGCGCTTTGATGTTCTCGACGTTGTTGTTCGAGCTGAGCATGCCGCGCAGCGGCCCGCTGGTGCCCTCGACGAACCGGGACACGCTTTGGTCGATCGTGTCTGGCGTGTAGCTGAACATGTTGACGACGGTCTGGTTGGCGGTGTCGACGAAGCGCTGGGCGCGCGCCTGTTTGGCGTCGGCGTGGCGCTGCTGGATGACCTCGATGATCAGGGCCGTAGTCAGTACGGCGATCCCGACCAGTACGAATGCTAGCGCCGCCAATCCGACTAGCCGACGGTGCGCGGGCCGGCGTCGCGGCGGGCCGACCGGTGTCGCTCGTTGCTTGACCGGCTCGGGCGGTGCCTCGACGCGGACTGTGGT
>NZ_JBATXN010000217.1:0-1755 GCF_049673265.1 Mycobacterium sp.
GCGTAGGAGCCGGGCGCCCCGACCTCGGTGTTGTCGTGGGCGATCTTCTCCCAGGCGCTCCAGGGTTCCGCGCCGATCGGGGGGGTGGTGGGCAGCATCGGGATGTCGCCGAACGCGGGGCAGCCCACCGAGGCGTGGGTCAGGCTGAATCCACGCACGTGGTCGTTGTCGTGGTGGTAGCCGTTGTAGGCGTCGGTGGTGTCCGGCGAATACTGCACCATCCCGAACGGCACGGCGGCGCCGGGGAAGTTGTTGATCTGTCCACCCGTCGCGCTCGACCCGGTGCCGATCAGGGTGTCGACGTAGCGGGCCGGGTCAGTGACGAACGGAGGCTTGTCGGCGCGCGCCGCGAGCGGAGCGCCGGTCAACATCACGCAGCCCACCGCCACCACCAGCGCGGCGAAAGCTCTTCGTGACCGCATCGCTGTCTATCTTGCAGGGTCGCCACGTCCAGGTCTGGATTTGCGCACTAACCGCGGCTCGGATGCGGTAGTCGCCTGTTGCGCAACAGTCCACGCTTGTCAAACAAACAATGGTTGGTTCTGTCGGGGTCCTCTCTTATCCTGGAATCGCTCACGAGCGGACGGCTGTTCGGGTACCTGGCCCGCCGTCCCGGCAACCGCGCCTCCACTGCACGGTGCCCCAGGGGAAGAGCCGGCACGCGACGCGTGCAAGTGGTGGACGCCCGAGGGCGGCGTCGCCTGAAGGGCGAACAATGAACGACAGGAAACTGAGTGCAGCCGATAGTGCACTGCGCCAACGCATCACACAGTTGTCGGTCCATATCCCGTGTGGTGGACTCCGCGGCCCGCGAGGGGCGAGGTGGCAATCCTGCCGGGACGAGGACTCTCCCGAGAAGTGGGAGGGGTGCGACGTCTCGCACGAAACAGACCTGTGCATCATCTGCTTCAAAGGAACGGCCGGTGGCACGAGCCGCTGGTCATGGCTCGCGTGCAAGGACTGCCTCGCGGTCAACAACGCACTCGAGTCGGCATGGGGTTATCGGCCGTTGGCGCTCGGCCGACACAGCCTTATGAACGGAATCGGCGTCCGCGGTGACGCTCCGCCCGAGGTTCAGGAGCGACAGCTCGCCCGGCTCGTGGAGTTCGCGCGCGGCGACCGCCTGCGCGAGTGGCGCATACAGGAGTACCGGCGGTTGGCCGATGTATTCGATCCGCTGTCCGACGTGCCGCTGACGGTTTGGCAGGCACGGCACATCCCTAGCCGTCTCGCATCGGTGGACGCCTTCGAGCGGCTGCTGGGAACAACCCTGCCCGAGCGGACGCGGTCGATGCGCGACGGAACCCACAATTCGTCTCCGTAAGACACCAGATTCGGTGGCCGACCCGCGCAACCATCTGGCTGAACGGCAGCAGCGGCGGAAGGCGCTATTTCACGTCTTCGGCGTTCCCCGAAAAGGACCTCAGTTGTGGGCTGCCCACATCCCGGCGGTCGCTGGTCGCGATGAAGTCCTCGATCAGCTCGACCACCTCGTTAGGGGCCTCCACTTGCGCGAAGTGGCCGACATGGGGCAGCAGCTCGAGCCTGGCGTCGGTGCGCGCTTCGTGCGCGGCGTGCGCGTGGTGAACGGGAATGATGTTGTCCCGCTCGCCCCAGATCGCCATTACCGGTAGGTCGGTGCGCAGCCCCAGCCGGTTCAAGGCGCTGACCGCCTGCCCGCGGTAATCGACCACAGAGCGCAAGGTCTTCAGGAACGACTGCCGCGTCTCTGGGTCTGACAGCGACGAGTAGGCG
>NZ_JBATXN010000218.1:0-17563 GCF_049673265.1 Mycobacterium sp.
GTCACTCATACCGTCTAGCCTGGTTGCCGGCGCGGCCCGGCATCACCAGCACCTGATCGAACCCCGAACAGGTTGGTACATAGAGAAATTCGCTCGCGTACCGGCTGCTAGCCGACAATCCCCGCCACGCCGTCATCTCACAATCCCCGCTGACGTACGCACCAGCTCGAGCACGTGTGCTAGGTAATCGGCTATCTGGACACTCCTGCGCGATCGAAAGACGAGCGCGCCTCCGCCTCACGGCGTTTCGACCACGCCATGCTCGGTGAGGTGGCTGATCAGCGGGGCCGCGCCGGCGGCCAGGTGCTCCGACATCGCGTTGCGGGCAAGCTCGCTGTCATGTTTGGCCAGCGCGGCCAACACCCGGCGATGGTCTTTTATCGATTGGTGTGGCCAGCCGGCGATGGTGGGAAACACGGATTCCGGTGCGTAGCGGGTGATCTGCGACATCAACTGGGCCAGCTTCGGCGACTCGGCTGCCACGTTGATGGCCCGATGGAACTCGTGATTGAGCCGGACTGTTCGCTCATCGTCGCCACTGGCATAGGCTTCCTCCAACTGCGCCTGAATCGTCTTGAGTTCGCGCAGCTGGTCGTCGTCGATGTTCATCGCTGCCCGCGCTGCGAGCTCGCCGCCCACATGCGCCTGCACGTTGGCCACATCTGTAAGGTCGCGTCCGGTTACCGGCAGCACCACGAAGCCGCGGCGCGGCTGTTGAGCCATGAGCCCCTCGGCGCGGAGTTCGAACAGCGCTTCCCGCACCGGCGTGACACTGATCCCTAACTCGGCGGCCAATTGGTCCAGGCGGACGTACTCACCGGCGGAATAAGTACCATCGAAGATCCGCTTACGCACAAAGCGCGCAACGTCTTCCGAGAGCTGCGGGCGCGCAACGAAATCGGGGACGCTCACGATCAAATCCGATACTCGGCGAGCAGCCGTTTGCTGATGATGGACTTCTGTATCTCGCTGGTGCCCTCGCCGATGAGCAGGAACGGGGCGTCGCGCATCAGCCGTTCGATTTCGTACTCTTTGGAGTAGCCGTAGCCGCCGTGGATCCGGAAGCTCTGCTGTGTGACCTCTGAGCAGAACTCGCTTGCAAGGTATTTCGCCATGCCGGCGGCGACATCGTTACGCTCACCGGAGTCCTTCAGGCGAGCGGCATTGACCATCATCAGATGTGCCGCCTCGACTTTGGTTGCCATTTCCGCGATTTGAAATGCGATGGCCTGATGTTCGGCGATCGGCTTGCCGAAGGTATGGCGCTGCTGGGCATAGCGCACCGCGAGCTCGAACGCGCGGACTGCCACTCCGCAAGCTCTGGCCGATACGTTGACCCGCCCGACCTCGATACCGTCCATCATCTGGTAGAAACCCTGCCCCGGGGTACCGCCCAAGATGTCGTCGGCACTGGCCACGTATCCGTCGAAGATCAGCTCGGTGGTGTCAATCCCCTTGTAGCCCAACTTGTCGATTTTCCCAGGGATCAGCAGACCGGGCAGCACCTCACCGAAGCCGGTCGGCTTCTCGATCAGGAAGGCGGTCAGATTGCGGTGCGGTGATTCGGCTCCCTCGTCGGTGCGAATCAACGCCGCCACCAAAGTAGAACTACCGCCATTGGTCAGCCACATCTTCTGGCCGTTGATCGTGTAGTTGCCGTCGGCATTGAGTATGGCGCGGGTGCGGATCGCTGCGACGTCGGAGCCCAACTCCGGCTCGGACATGGAGAACGCGCCGCGCACCTCGCCGATTGCCATGCGCGGCAACAGGCGTTGCTTCTGCTCGTCGGTGCCGTGCTGGCACAGCATGTAGGCGACGATGAAGTGGGTATTGAGCACACCCGAGATGCTCATCCAGCCGCGGGCTAATTCTTCAACGCACAAGGCGTAGCTCAGCAACGACTCCCCCACGCCGCCGTACTCCTGAGGGATCATCAGGCCGAATAGGCCCATCTCTCGCATTTGATCGACGATGGCTTGCGGATACGTATCAGTACGTTCGAGCTCCGGCGCGTTGGGAATGACTTCCTTCTCAACGAATTGCCGTACCGTGGCGATGATCTCGGTTTGGAATTCGGTGAGGCCCAAAGTCTCGGCGAGTTTGGTCATGCGATGGTCCTTGCACTCTCGAGCCGTTCCACGTCGGCTGCGCTTAATCCCAGCCGCTCGGTCAGCAGGTCAGCGGTGTCGGCGCCGAGCTTCGGCGCCGGTTCGCTTGCGAGATAGCCGTCGTCGAAGACGGTCGGCATCGCCGGCGCAAGATAGTCACCGAGACCGTCTTGGTGCAGCGGGGAAAACAGCGGATTCGCGGTAACCCGTTCATCTTCGGCCACTTGCGCGAAGGTCCGATAGCGCTCGAACAGCACGCTGGTGGCCGACAGGGCCTCGGTGATCTGCTCGGCGGTGTGGTGGGCAAACCAGGTCGCGAACATTCCGCTGAGCACGTCGCGGTACCGATAACGTTCGCCTTCGTCGCTGAAGTCGGCGCCGAGCGACTCTGCCAGCGCTGAGACCGCTGCAGCAGTCCCCGATACCTCGACGAGATCTTGAAAGTGACGTCGTGTCAACGTGACAACCATGAACGCGACGCCGTCACGGCTGGTGAAGTCCTGACCGTACTGGCCGTAGATCGCGTTGCCCAGGCGTTGGCGTTCTGTGCCGTTGACTTGAGGCTCGGTCAACCAGCCCAGGTTGCCGGCGGTGGCGAGTGCGACATCCTCCAGCGCGATGCTGATTTTGGCGCCGACGCCTGCGTGGTCGCGACGGCGCACCGCGGCGACGACGGCCAGCGCGGCGTAGAGGCCGCAGCAGACATCCCAGGCCGGCAGCACATGATTGATCGGGCCGGCGTGGTTCGCCGGCCCGGTCACCAATGGAAACCCGGTCGCCGCGTTGACCGTGTAGTCGACGCCGGTGGAGCCGTCACGGCGGCCGAGCAGCTGGACGTGAATCACGTCTGCGCGCATCGCGGCGAGCTGTTCGAACGACAACCAGGATAGACCTGCCGCGTTGGTTACCACGACACCGTCACCCTCGACGATGAGCCGCTGAACCAGCTTCTGTCCTTCCGGTGAGCGCAAATCGATGGTGGCCGAACGCTTTCCCTTGTTCAGACCGGTCCAGTAAATCGACGTCCCACTTGCGGCCAACGGCCAGCGGCGTACATCCGCTGCGCCTCCGATCGGGTCGACGCGTATCACCTGCGCACCCAATTGGCTCAACGTCATGCCGCACAACGGTGCGGCGACGAAGCTCGACACTTCGACAACGGTCAGATCGGACAGCGGCGTGCTCATAGCGACCCGACCCGCTCGAAGACCGCGGCCAGGCCTTGTCCCCCGCCGATGCACATGGTTTCGAGCCCGTAGCGCGCGTCCCGCCGATTGAGCTCGCGGGCCAGCGTGGCCAACATCCGGCCGCCGGTGGCACCAACCGGATGACCCAGCGAGATTCCCGACCCGTGTACGTTCGTGCGCTCGCGGTCCGCTGCGCCGAAGCCCCATTCCCGCATCACGGCAAGAGCCTGCGCGGCGAATGCCTCGTTGAGTTCGATGAGGTCGATGTCGCCCAATCGAAGGCCCGCCTTGGCCAGCGCGACCTCGGTGGCGGGTACCGGGCCGATACCCATCACATTGGGCGCAACGGCTGCCACGCCCCATGACACCAGCCGGACAAGCGGAGTCAGCCCGAGTTCGGCGGCCTTCTCCGGCGTCGCCACCAGACACATGGATGCGGCGTCGTTTTGTCCGCTGGAATTTCCGGCGGTCACCGTTGCTTCTGGATCATGCTCGGCAAGAACGGGTTTGAGTTTGCTCAGCGATTCCATTGTGGTGTCGGAGCGCGGATGCTCGTCGGTGTCGATCAGTTCCTCGCCGCGGCGACTGCGGACCGTAACCGGAATGATTTCCTCGGCCAGCATGCCGTCCTTCTGCGCGGCTACTGCCCGCTGATGCGACTCCACGGCGAGTTCGTCCTGCTCTTGACGGGAGATGTTGTATTGCCGGCGCAGGTTTTCCGCAGTCTCCAACATTCCGCCCGGCACGGGGTGGTGACGACCACCTGCGGTGGTGCGGCCGCGGGCCAGCCCGTCGTGCACGCGCACACCACCGCGGGCACCACCCCAGCGCATGTCGGTCGAGTAGAAGGCGACGTTGCTCATGCTTTCCGCACCGCCGGCGACGACGAGATCGTTATCGCCGGAGCTGATTTGCAGACACGCCTGGATCACTGCCTGCAGACCCGATCCGCAGCGGCGGTCGACCTGCATGCCGGGCACCGTCACCGGCAGCCCAGAGTCGAGCGCGACAACGCGCCCGATCGCCGGCGCCTCGCTGCTGGGATAGCAGTGCCCAAGAATGACATCCTGTACCGATTCCGGCGGAATGCCGGTGCGGTCGAGCAACCCGGTGAGGGCGGCGACGCCGAGGTCGACAGCGCTCTGCGACTTGAACATTCCCCCGTAGCGGCCGATGGGTGTCCGAACCGGTTCGCAGATGACGGCCTCGCGCGTGCTCACATGAACCGCCCACCGGTCACGTCGAGCACGGTGCCGGTCATGTACGACGACAGGTCCGAGGCCAAAAACAGCGCAACGTTGGCGACCTCGTCAGGCTCGCCGGCCCGACCCATCGGCACCTCCGCGACTTTTGCATCCCAAATGCGTTGCGGCATCGCCTCGGTCATCGCTGATCGGATCAAGCCCGGTGCGATTGCGTTTACCCGGACACCCAGGTGCGCGAGTTCCTTGGCGGCGGCCTTCGTCATCCCGACAATCCCGGCCTTGGCCGCCGAATAGTTGGTCTGGCCGATCATCCCGACCTTGCCCGACAACGACGACATATTCACGATTGCGCCGCGTTTGTTCTCGCGCATGATCGCCGCGGCCGTGCGCAGCCCGTTCCACGTGCCCTTCAGGTGCACAGCGATGACCTGGTCGAACTCCTCCTCGGTCATCTTGCGCATCGTCGCGTCGCGGGTGATGCCGGCGTTATTGACCATGATGTCCAGACTGCCGAACCGGTCGACGGCGCTCGTGACCAATGTGTCGACGTCGGACGCGGTCGTCACATCGCAGCGCACCGCCGCGGCGACGTCACCGCCACCGAGTTGCGTCGCCGCGGACTCAGTTGCCTCGAGATTTACGTCACCGAGCATCACCCGTGCACCCTCGTCAACAAACCGCTGCGCTATGGCGAAACCCAGTCCTTGAGCACCTCCGGTGATAACTGCGGTCTGACCGGTCAACAACGACACCTGATCACCGTCCTTCGTCTACACCCCGAACCCGGCCACATCATCGCACATCATATTTCATATATGATCGCCGCATGACCGTGGCCGCCGTTGACGACGACAGTTTTCAGCAGATTCTCGCGCAGACCCGGCAGTTCGTCCGAACGGCCGTGGTACCGCGTGAGCAGGAAATCCTGGCCACCGATCGGGTGCCTGATGATCTTCGGAACCAGGCCAAGGACATGGGCTTGTTTGGCTACGCCATCCCCCAGGAGTGGGGCGGACTCGGGCTGGACATCACGCAGGACGTCGAGCTGGCGATGGAGTTGGGCTACACCTCGCTGGCGCTTCGCTCGATGTTCGGCACCAACAACGGCATCGCGGGTCAAGTCCTGGTCGGATTCGGCACCGACGAGCAGAAGGCCACCTGGCTGGAAGCGTTGGCGTCCGGAAAGGTCGCCTCGTTCGCGCTGACCGAGGCCGGGGCGGGATCCAACCCGGCGGGGTTGCGTACCAAGGCCATTCGCGACAGCGACGGGGATTGGGTGATTTCCGGCGAGAAGCGGTTCATTACCAACGCCCCGGTGGCGGATCTGTTTGTGGTCTTCGCGCGGAACCGTCCAGCCGATGACGCCGGACCGGGAATTGCTGTCTTCTTGGTTCCGGCGGACGCCGCCGGCGTTGAGGTCGGGCCCAAGGACGCCAAGATGGGGCAGGAAGGCGCCTGGACCGCCGACGTGCGGTTCACTGACGTCCGCGTCCCGGCCGGCGCGCTGGTCGGGGGCAGTGAGGACATTGGCTATCGCGCGGCGATGACATCGCTGGCACGGGGGCGAATCCACATCGCCGCGCTGGCCGTAGGAGCCGCGCAACGGGCACTCGACGAATCCGTGGCGTACGCGGCCACCGCCACCCAAGGCGGCACCGCGATCGGGAATTTTCAGCTCGTGCAGGCGATGCTCGCCGACCAGCAGACCGGGGTGATGGCCGGCCGCGCCCTGGTGCGTGACGCCGCACGGCTCTGGTACACAGACCAGGACCGGCGGGTCGCGCCGTCGGCGGCGAAGGTGTTCTGCACCGAAATGGCGGGCAAGGTGGCCGACCTCGCCGTCCAAATTCACGGCGGCAGCGGATACATGCGCGAAGTGCCGGTGGAGCGCATCTATCGGGATGTTCGGCTGCTGCGGCTGTACGAGGGAACGAGTGAGATTCAACGGCTGATCATCGGGTCGAACCTAGTCAAGGCAGCGCAGCGCAAGCAGTGACGTAATATCGTTCGCGTTACAGTGATGTTTACGATATGGAGCACGCATGAGTGGCCGGCTGGCGGGCAAGGTGGCATTCATCACCGGAGCTGCACGCGGCCAGGGCCGTGCGCACGCCGTCCGGATGGCCCGCGAGGGTGCCGACATCATCGCTGTCGATGTGGCGGGCAAGCTGCCGTCCTGTGTGCCCTATGATTCGGCAACCCTGGAGGACCTGGCAGAAACCGCCCGGCTCGTCGAAGCCGCCAACCGTCGAATTGTTGTGTCAGCGATCGATATTCGCGACTTCGACGGATTGTGTGAAGCGGTCGACGACGGCGTTGCTGCGCTTGGGCGGCTGGACGTCATCGTTGCCAACGCCGGCATCTCGGCGCCGCAGGCGTGGAACGAGATCACCCCCGAGTCGTTTCGCGACGTGATGGACGTCAACGTGACGGGAACGTGGAACACGGTAATGGCCGGCGCGCAGAAGATTATTGACGGCGGTCGCGGCGGCTCCATCATCTTGATCAGCTCGGCGGCAGGCATCAAGATGCAGCCGTTCATGGTGCACTACACCGCGAGCAAGCACGCGGTGACCGGAATGGCGCGTGCGTTCGCCGCTGAGCTGGGCAAGCATTCGATCCGGGTCAATAGCGTGCACCCCGGTCCGGTCAACTCGGCGATGGGAAGCGGCGACATGGTCGCCGCGATAGCGCGGGTCAGCGAAACCAATCCGCAGTTGGCCAATGTGCTCACCCCGTTTCTGCCGAATTGGGTGGCCGAACCCGAAGACATCGCCGACGCGGTGTGCTGGCTGGCAAGCGACGAATCGCGAAACGTCACCGCCGCCGCGATCTCCGTCGATCAGGGTTCGACGCAATACTGACCGGCGTGCTGGCCGATGAGCTCCAAGGTGCCAAGGTCCCGGATCGCCTGGCAGCCGCGGGCCAACATGGTGAGCACCATGTCGTCACCGCGGTCGGTGGCGGTGGCGAACGCGAATCCCAGCGCCGAGATCAATAATGCGTGCGGCATCCCCAGTCGATAATCACGCCAACAGGTTTCGCGGTCATAGCCGGTGACGCCGTAACCGCAGAGCGCCCGGTGGTAGTCGTCGACAAGGTCGTTTTCGATCGCGCAGCGCAGCTCTGGCTTGAGGCTCGTCGCGGTGAAGTACGCCAAATCGCGTGCGGGCAAACCGACCCCGAGAGTCTGCCAATCCACCACGGTGACGCGGCTGGCATCGGGATAGAACAGCATGTTGTCGAGGCGGTAGTCACCATGCAGCAGAGCGAAGCGGTCCTGCTCGGCAAGCAGCCATGGCGTCACCAAACCCATTGTCGCGGTGAAGGTTTCTCGATCGGCTGCACTCATGCGGTCGCCGAGCTTGTCCAGGGTGATCTCTGCGCTCATCCGCGCGACATCGCCGAGGCCTTTGGCCGATGCTTCATCGGGCCGGGCGAATGCGATTCCGGGAAAGCCAAGCCAGACCGGATCGCACCAGCTGGGGCCGTGCAGACCGGCCAGCGCCGTGACGGCCAGCCGCGCCTCCGGTTCCCCGCAGCCCGCGATTTGGTCGCCCTGCGCCGCGGGCGCCTGGTCGGCCAGCAGCAACGCATAGTCAAGGGCGTCGTCGCTGATCTCGCAGTAGAAGCATTGCGGGGTCGGCACCTGCACCCGGTCGGCGACCGCGGTATAGAACGCGCATTCGCTGCGGTAGCCGACGGTCACCCGGTCACGGACAGTGTCGTCCTGGGCAGGCAGTTTGATCACGAAGGTGTCCGGCCAGCGTCCCGCGTCATCGGCGTAGACGACCGACACCCGATACGTCGCCCCAGTCTGTCCGGTGCCGATGGCGCACACGTCCACTTCCGAGACTCGCGCAGGCGCATCGCCGCTGCTCAAGACCGCCGAGAGCCACTCGCGGGTGATGTCGCCCGGGTATCGCGGAATGGACATCCCGACGCTCGCTCCCTCATTAGTTGAGACCTTCAAGCCGACTGACCCGACAACTGTAAGGCATACGGCAAGTCTTGCACGCAAATGTCGAATACCCCGCGTCGCGCATACGGTCCG
Source organism: Mycobacterium sp. (assembly GCF_049673265.1). Classification (GTDB taxonomy): domain Bacteria; phylum Actinomycetota; class Actinomycetes; order Mycobacteriales; family Mycobacteriaceae; genus Mycobacterium. The sequence goes on from NZ_JBATXN010000218.1 coordinate 8,555, forward strand.
TCCTAAACTCGCCACACTTGTCTCGCTGCAGGGGTGATCACCTTGAAGATGAATGCCGCGGTTCTCCGTGAATTCAACGCCGAATGGAGCGTGGAGGAGCTAGACCTCGACGGCCCGCAGGACGGGGAGGTCCTGGTGTCCTTCGAGGCCGCCGGGCTCTGCCACTCAGATCATCATGTCCGCACCGGCGACCTTCCCGTGCCGCTGCCCATCGTCGGTGGACACGAGGGGGCCGGCGTCGTCCAGGAGTTAGGCCCCGGCGTCCGCGATTTGACGGTTGGCGACCACGTGGTGGCGTCTTTTCTTCCGGCGTGCGGGCGCTGCCGTTGGTGTGCAAGCGGCCAGCAGAATCTGTGCGACCAGGGCGCGATGTTGCTGGCCGGCACCCAGCTCGATGGGACGTATCGGCGGCGGTCCGGGGACCAGGACGTGGGCGCCGCATGCTTTTTGGGCACATTCGCGCAATATGGCACGGTGCCGGAAACCTCAATCGTCAAGATCGACGACGATCTTCCGCTGCCGCGCGCATGCCTGCTCGGCTGCGGGGTTACCACCGGCTGGGGATCAGCGGTCAACACCGCCAAGGTACGCCCGGGCGACATCGTCGTGGTGATCGGCTGCGGCGGCATCGGCAGCGGCGCCATTCAGGGCGCGCGGCTATCCGGCGCGGAGAAGATCGTGGTGGTCGACATCGTGGAAAGCAAGCGAGACAAGGCTTTCCAGTTCGGGGCAACTCATTTCGCCACTTCGATGGCCGAAGCCACCGCTTTGGTCGGCGAGCTGACGCGTGGTGTCATGGCCGACTCGGCCTTGCTGACGGTTGGGCTCGCCGAGGGCCCCATGATCGGTGAGGCGCTGGACATCGTCCGCAAGGGCGGGGCGGTGGTGCTGACGGCGTTGGCATCGATAACCGAGGTGACCGCGACCCTGCCGATGGCGATGTTCACGCTGTTTCAAAAGCGGCTGCTGGGCAGTCTTTACGGCGAGGCCAACCCCCGTGCCGATATACATCGACTGCTCAGCCTCTACCGCGACGGCAAGCTTCTGCTCGATGAGACGGTGACCGCCGAGTACAAACTCAACGACATTAACGAGGCCTACGACGATATGCTCGCGGGCCGCAACATTCGCGGCGTCATCATCCACGACCATTAGCTGTCAACCGCGGGTGTCCAGATGCGGGTGGACTCCGAGCGGCCCCGTAGCACGGTGTCGCCGTGCGCAATCCAATGCTGGCGCTCGGCCGCATCGGCACGATCTATCGCCGCGGCCGAACACGCGATCCGCCAGTCCAACGCTTTTGCGAAGTCGGCCAACCGGGCGGCCTCGTTGACCGCGTCACCGACGACGGTGTACTCATAACGGTTTTCCGCACCGATGTTCCCGGCGAACACAGGTCCGGCAGAGACGCCTATCCCGAAGTCAACCACCGGTAGCCGACGCAACTGGCTGCGCAGGCTGCGGGCGGTGGCCAGTGCCGCCGACGCCGATCCAGCCGCGGGCAGCGGCGCACCAAAGACCGCCAGCGCGGCGTCCCCCTGGAACTTGTTGATCAAGCCATTTCGCTCGTCGACGGCGCTGACCACAATTCGAAAAAAGTCGTTGAGTACCTCGGCGACCTCTTGCGGCGATCGGCTGGACGCCAACTTCGTCGAGCCCACCAGGTCGATGAAAAGGATTGCCGCCTCGGTTACTTCGCCTGACAGCGAAGTGCCCTCTTCGATTGCGCGGCTTGCCACATCCGCGCCGACGTGACGGCCGAAGAGATCTCGTAGTCGGTCGCGTTCGGCTATCCCGGCGACCATCCGATTGAATCCGCTTTGCAGACGCCCGATTTCCGAGCGTTCGTAGACTCCGACGAAGGTGTCGATTCGGCCCTTTTCGACCTGTGCCATCGCGTCGACGACCTCTCGCACCGGGTCCGCAATCGAGCGGGACGTCAGGATCATTGTGGGCAGGCCCAGTAGCACCGCGGCAAGCGTGACCACCAGAATCGGCATCTCCACCGACGCCGTCCGCTGAATAATCCAACCGTTCGTGCGAATGACGATCAACGCCACGATCGCCGCACAGGGAAGCCCACAGCCCATCAACCACATGCCTACAAGTCGGGTAAGCACGCGTGGCGCTATCACCACGCCTTCAGAACCTTGGGTCGCGGCGACCAAGATCGGGCGAAGGGAGGGCTGGGTGAGCAAAAGGCTCAGACCTGATGCCGCACTGCCGCCGAACACCACCGCGAGCAGGGTTGCGACCGCCAGTGTCAGACCGCCATCAAGGTTGAACGCGAGGAAAATCACGCCGCTCGCGGCCCACGTTGCCGCCAAGATCAGCGACTGTCGCCTGACGAGTCTGGTCGCTGCCCGTCGTTGAGCCGCGTTGGGTCGGTCGCCGCGGACAAACCACCGCAGTACCGGCGCAAGAATCGTGGCCCCGCCGACCGCGACGGCGATTGCTCCCAGCACAACCAGGATCGCCGCAGCGATCATGTTGTGCGCACCGAAGTAGGCATATGCTCCGCGGGCTGTTTGGCTGTGTAGCGGAATCACGATCGCAGCAGCATCGGCGACCGCCAACAGGTGAGCGCCCGCGAGACCGGCCGAGTAGCGAATCGACAACCTGCGCGCGCTCGTTCGCCGCGCTTGCCCAGTTCCGGTGGCTGTCACGGAAACAACGTAGCCGAGCGCCGACGCTGATTGCGCTATTGCGCGCGGCGTCGCTACCCGGCGGGATACCCCACGGACTTGACCTCGGTGTATTGGTCGAAGCCGGCGACGCCGTTCTGGCGGCCAACGCCGCTGTCTTTGTATCCGCCGAACGGCGTATCGGCACCGTAGGGTGCGCCGCCGTTGACGCCCATGAAGCCGGCCTTGATCCGACGGGCCACGGCCAGCGAATGCTCCAGCGAGCCCGACATCACGTTGCCGGCCAGACCGTATGGGCTGTCGTTGGCGATCCGGATCGCATCTTCTTCGTCGTCGAACGGGATGACCGACAGCACCGGACCGAAGATCTCTTCCTGGGCAATCGTCATCTTGTTGTCGACATCGGTGAAAAGCGTTGGCCGGACGAAATACCCCTTGTCGAAACCGGTCTCGGCACCGGGTCCGCCGACCAGCGCGGTGGCACCTTCCTCGACGCCCTTCTTGATGTAACCCGTTACGCGGTCGAACTGTCGCTGCGAAATCACCGGCCCACACAGGGTGCCGGGGTCCTGCGGGTCGCCGCAGGTGACGTTCTCGTAGATGCTCTTGAGGATCGCCACACCCTCGTCGTAGCGAGACCGCGGAAGCAGCATCCGGGTGGGGTTGGCGCAACCCTGCCCCGCGTGCATGCACGGGGCGATGCCAATCGCGCAGGCCAACCCGAAGTCGGCGTCCTCCAAGACAATGGTGGCCGACTTGCCGCCGAGTTCAAGGAACAGCCGCTTCATGGTGGCCGCGCCCTTTTCCATGATCCGCTTGCCGACCACCGTGGAGCCGGTGAACGAGATCAGGTCGACCTTGGGCGACAACGTAAGTTCCTCGCCGACAAAGTGATCCGACGCGGTCACGACGTTGACGACACCGGCGGGAATATCGGTCTTTTCGGCGATCAGCCGCCCGAGGCGGGTCGCGTTGAACGGGGTGTTCGGCGCCGGCTTGAGCACGACGGTGTTGCCGGTGCCCAGCGCCTGGCCGAGCTTGTTGATCGTCACCTCGAACGGGAAGTTCCACGGCACGATGGCACCGACCACGCCCACCGGCTCCCGCCAGACCTTGATGGAGGTGTTCGCGCCGGTAAGGCTGATCACCCGGTCGCCCAGGTCGGTCTCCCACGCGTACTCGTCGATCAGTCTGGCCGGGTAGCGCAGTCCGTCGGCCAGCGGGGCGTCGAGCTGTGGGCCGAATGTGATGGCCCGGGGAGAGCCGACTTCGAGGATGAGCTCCTCGCGCAGTTCTTCTTTCTCGGCTTCGATCGCATCGTGTAGCTGCAGCAGGCAACGCTTGCGCAGCTCGCGGTTGGTCGACCAGTCGGTCTCGTCGAAAGCCCGCCGGGCGGCGTCGATGGCCCGGTGCATGTCTTCTTTCGACGCGTCGGCGACCTCGCCGAGCGGCTCCTCGGTGGCCGGGTTGATGTTGGTGAAGGTTCCGGCCTGGCCCTCGACGAGCTTGCCGTCGATCATCATCTTCGGCTCAAAGCGAACCTTTACAGCCTCAGTCATGTCTGTCACTCTCTTTTGACTCGGTAGACCCCTACGGAGAGCCTTACTGGAAACTAGCCGATTGACAAGATGCAACCGTTGTGGGGTGGCTACTGGGCGTCGAACAGCACTGGTAGCGACGTCGGTGACCGGAAGACTTGCCCCCGAATATGCGGGTCGTCGCCATCGGGGTCCAGCCGGAGATTCGGCAGCCGGTCGAGCAGAAGGTTGATTGCAGTCCGCATTTCGAGCCGCGCCAGATGCATGCCCAGACAGACGTGCACGCCGTGCCCCCAGCCCAGATTGGCCTTGGCCTGACGGTGAATGTCGAACGTATCTGGGTCGGGATAGCGATCTTCTTGCCGGTTCGCCGAACCCAGCATCGGCATCACCGTCGCACCCGCCGGTATCGCCACTCCACCGAGTTCGGTGTCACAGGTCGCCACCCGGGTGATGGTCAACAGCGGCGGTTCCCACCGCACACCCTCTTCGATGGCCGCCGGCAGCAGCGACCGGTCCGCGCGGATCGCGTCCAGTTGCGACGGATCCGACAACAGGCCGAACAGCAGGCTGCCCAGCGCCCGGTAGGTCGTCTCCACGCCGGCGGGCAGCAGCAGCCGCAAGAACGAGAAGATCTCCTCGTCCGCGAGCTTCTCCCCCTCGATCTCGGCGGCGCCGAGGGCACTGATCAAGTCGTCCTTGGGCTCGGCACGACGGGCCTCGAGGATCGGGGCGAAGTAGTCGCACAGCGCGGCCGAGGCCGCAAGCCCGCGCTCCGGGTTCATCAGCCAACTCAGCAGCGAAATCGACCACCGCTGGAACTGCGGGTAGTCCTTCTCCGGTAGACCCAAAAGACCCGCAATGATCTGACTCGGATAGTCGAAGGTGAACTCCTTCACCAAATCCGCCTTGCCGTTGGGTGCGAAATTGTCGATCAGGCTGTTCGCCACCCGACCGACCAACTCGTCCTGCCAGCGCGCCAACGACTTCTGCGAGAACGCCTTCGAGACCAAAGACCGCAACCGGCCGTGGATCGGCTCATCCATGCCGAGCATGACGCCCTCACCCAGCACAGGACCGAACGCGGCGATGACCGCGGACGACGAAAACGTCTCGTTGTCACGAAGCATCTGCTGCACGTCTTCATGGCGATACACGATGAACATCGGCAGCGATTCCTCGTGCGGGAGCGCTCCCGATGTCTCAAGTCGCTGCACCGGCTCCTCGCGGCGCAGGCGCGCCAGTTCGGTGTACGGGTCACGCACGTCGCCGGAGATCGCGTCGTCGAACGAGCCGAAATCCTCGAGGTCGTCAAAAAGCTGTTCCATATCTACCCCTCATTTCCCTTGCGGCGCTTAGCCGCTAACGCTGCCAACCGTTGCAACACCGGTTGCGGAAGGACTTTGGCGACGATTACCATCGCCCGTTGGCCCATCGTCAAGGGCCACGCCCCATCGCGCATCGATCCCTGTCTGGGTATGCCCATCACTATCCGGGACATGTGGTGCATGCCCGATGCCGGCAGGATCCTGTTGGACGCCAACAGCATCGAGGCATCGGTGCCCACACCGCGGCGGCGGAACGATCCCTTGTCGGCCAAGGCTTTGAGCAATCCGTCGGTGAACCGCTCGGGCGGCCTGGCGAAACTGATCGCGAACCGCCCGCGGGCGTTGATGGTGTTGTGCAGCCGGGCGTACGGACCGTCGAAATTGCGATCGTCGATGGTGCCCGCGTCGGTGATGATGTCGGTGTCGTACATGCCAGCCACCAAAATGGTGACTCCGAGACCGAAGGGCGCGATCTCGCCTGCCATCGACTCGCCCCACCGCTCCAAGGCGCCCTTGGCCGCCGAATACGGTGCAATGTTCGGCTGACCGCGCACTCCGCCCGCGCTCGACACGAGCACGATGCGCCCATCTCCCGCCGCCCGCATAGACGGCAGCAAGGCCTTGGTGAGCGCGACCGGGCCCGTGACGTGAGTGGCGAGCATGTTCTGCCACAGCTCTGTGTCCGTCTCTTCCACCATTCCGGCGGCGGATATCCCGGCATTGTGCACAAGCGCGTAGGGTGCGCCGACAGCTTCTTCAATTGCCTTGGCGGCCGCCGAGATCGAGGCAAAATCCAGCAGATCGAGCTCAACGCCGATCAGCCGGTCGTCGTCTTCGCGTGCACCGGTCGCCTCGCGCAGCAGCGCCAAGCCCCGCTCGGGTGTGCGCATGGCCGCCACCACACGCCACCCCTCGCGATACAGGCGCACGGTCGATGCGAACCCCAGCCCGCGGGACGCACCGGTAATGACAGCGGTACGCGGCTCAACCATTCGTCCTCGCGGGTTCGCAGCGGCCTTGGCCCGCCCGCGGCGGGTCGACGTGCGGCCGTCCGTTCGGCTCCCCGCTCGCCCACGTTGACCAGATACCGACCGAGAACGGACCTTGTGCGCCTTCCTTCTCGTAATAGCCTTGCGGGTCATAAACTTTGGCTTCCGGGTACGGCCACGGGCAGGCCACCGAAGTCGCGGCATGACTGACCTTGATGACCCAGAACCATCCGCCGTAGGCGAAGTAGGACACGTTGATGATGGCGAACATCACCAGGAACGTGCCAAGCACCGGTCGCGTCGTGAACAGCTTCGCCTTGGCAGCGAGCTTTTCGGCCACCGATTTCCCGGTGTCGTCGCGGTAGCAGAGGATCGCTGCCGGCACCATCACAAAGCACACCGAGAGCGATTCCCAGATCAGCGGGAACTGGAAGGTGGTGCCGGTAAACACCGAGCCCCACGGGACCACCTGCGAGTAGATGTACATCCCCCAGTGGATGAGGATGTTTTCCAGGAAAGCATCGAAAATGAAACCGATCACCAGGGTGATCAGACCCAAGCTGACCAAGGGGTGCCGCGACACATAGCTCGTGGGCCCATACCTCGCCTGCAGTTTGCGCAGGAGCCAGACCGCCGGGAAGTAGGGGCCGAAGTAGAACATCACGTAACCGAAGACCACGAACGGTTCGACCGTCGGAGACAGCGACACCAGCGGCCAGGACTCCGGCCAGTGAACGAGATCGGGGTTGTAGACCGCGAACGGTGACCAGTTCATGATCGGGTCCTGCCACACAATCAGCGTGGTGCACAAGAACATCAGCATCACCGGGCTACCAGGATTACGGCGCCAGCCCCTGATGAAGACGATCAAGAGCACGATCAGCGCCACCACCGTGGCGGTATCCAAGAAGGTGATGTAGTCCAGCCCAAAGGTGAACTTCACCGGTCGGGGCCGGCCCTGCACGTTCGGGTTGGCGACGCGCGAGTCGAGGGCGACGCGACAGTTCGCAATGAAGAAGAGCACGAAGGCCGCCAAAGCAGCGCCGGCGACCCAACCACCCCAGCCCCGCTTGTCGCCTCGCTCCGAAGATACCGGCTTCTGTTGGGCGGCAGGCGGTGTGGATTGCTCAGTACTCATTTACTCGTCAGCCCTCCTGTCCGAAGCGATCGACCAAGTGCGAGTTGATTCCGTCGGCGTCGAGTGACCGCGCCACCAGATAGCCGGCGCCCATCCAGGCCCGCCGCGTCCACTTTCCGAATGACACTCGGGTGCCCGGTGCGCCCGAGGCGGCGGGCATCATCTTCACCCGCTCCAACGCCTCTTTGACCCCACGCGGGCTGAGCGGATGCGCATCGGTGAATGCCCGCACCAGTGTCGCGGCGACGTCACGGTTGACCACCGGCACGCAGTATTCGGGACGTCTGCCGCCGTACTTTTGCGCGTACCGGTCGAGGAAGTCCTGGCCGATCTGATTCTCCTCGTCGTACTGGTCGACCCCGATCCAACCCATGAACGCGTTCCACATGATTGGGTTCACCCACGCGTTTTGGAAGGCCGTGGTGGTGAATCGCGGCGGATCCCATTCGACGGCCTCCAGCGCCGGGTTGATGAACACAATTCCGAAGCCGAAGCCCAGATGCACGATCGCTTCCGATTTCGCGTCGTGAAGGGTACGCACGGCTTCATTGATGTCCTGTGCGGTTTGCGCGATCGCCGCTTCTGCAACGATGCGAATACCTTTGCGGCGACAGGCGCTTCGCAAATTCTTCAGATAGCTTTCGCCGATCAGGTTCTGCTCGACGAGCACTCCGATCTCGGAGAGTCCGCGTTTGGCGACGAGGTCTGCGATGAATATCGGCTCGTCGGTCATCGAGCCCTGCGGGAAAGAGAATGTCCACTCGCCCAACCAGTCGTCGGTGCCGGTAACCGCAATCGCCGGAACCTTGAACCGCTCTTCGATCGCTTCGCGGGTGGGCACGCAATTATCGGTGATGTGTGGGCCGAACACCACTAAACAGCCTTCGTCGACAAGCTCACCGAAAGCGTCGATCACCGCCTTCACCGATCCCTTGGGCAACCCCTCCACTTCGCGGTAGATCATCTGTACGGGCCGGTCCAGCAACCCGTCTTGGACGGCCTCTTCGAAGATAAGGTCAAAGCATCGGGTGAAGTCGGCCTTCATCTCCTCGGGGAACATTGGTGGGAGCGTGAAGTCCATCAGGTAGCCGACCTTGATCGGCTCTGCGTTGCTTTCGTAGGACATCTGACCTCCCAGGTGAACACCTCACGCACGCCGCACCTACGGCAAACCTAATATTTGTTCAGACTTTAGCGGCGGCGGTATAAAGCGTCAAACATCAGACGCTCCGCCCAGATAGATTTCGATCATCTCGCCCAGACCCTTGCCCACAGCCGCGTCGTCAGTGAGCGGCCCTGCGATCGCCGCCCGCGCCGCCTCTGGCATGGCCAGCCCCTCTACAACGAGCCTGCCCGCCGCAATCAGCACCC
>NZ_JBATXN010000219.1:0-2428 GCF_049673265.1 Mycobacterium sp.
GTCGGGAGAGATGGCGGGACCGCTGACAGGGCTGCGAGTCATCGAACTCGCCGGAATCGGGCCGGGCCCGCACGCAGCGATGATCCTCGGCGACCTCGGCGCCGACGTCGTTCGCATCGACCGGCCCGGCGCCAGCGGCACCGACCCGATGCTGCGCAACCGGCGCTTCGTCGTCGCCGACCTCAAGTCCGAGCAGGGTCGCGAGCTTGTTCTCAAGCTCGTCGCGAAGGCCGACGTGCTGATCGAGGGATTCCGGCCGGGCGTCACCGAGCGCCTGGGCCTGGGCCCAGAAGACTGCGCCAAGGTCAACGACCGGCTCATCTACGGCCGGATGACCGGGTGGGGACAAACCGGACCACGCAGCCAGCAGGCCGGTCACGACATCAACTACATCTCGCTCAACGGCGTGCTGCACGCCATCGGTCGAGTCAACGAGCGGCCGGTGCCGCCGCTGAACCTGGTGGGCGACTTCGGCGGCGGGTCGATGTTCCTGCTGCTCGGGATCCTGTCAGCGCTCTGGGAGCGGCAGACGTCTGGCAAAGGCCAGGTTATCGACGCGGCGATGATCGACGGGTCCTCCGTGCTGGTCCAGATGATGTGGGGCATGCGCGCCATGGGTATGTGGACCGACGAGCGCGGCACCAACATGCTGGACACCGGAGCGCCTTACTACGACACCTACGAGTGCGCCGACGGTCGCTATGTCTCGGTGGGTGCCATCGAGTCGCAGTTCTACGCGGCGATGCTGGCCGGGCTGGGCCTGGACGCCGCGGAGCTACCGGCGCAAAACGACCGCAGCCGCTGGCCTGAGCTGCGGGCCCGGTTCACCGAGGTGTTCGCAAGCCGCGACCGCGACCATTGGGCGAAGGTGTTCGCCGATTCCGATGCGTGCGTGACGCCGGTGTTGGCGTTCGGTGAGGTGGAGACCGAGCCCCACATCACCCAGCGGCACACCTTCTACCAGACCAGCGGTGGGCTGCAGCCGTTGCCGGCGCCCCGCTTCTCGCGCACGGCTCCCGGCGAGCCGCGGCCGCCGGGGCAGCCCGGAGCCGACACCGAAGCCGTCCTCAGCGACTGGGTATAGTCCCGACCAACCAGTAGGTCGGCTCCCGTGGGGAGCGGCCCGACCGAACCGAAAGGAACATTGCGTGGAGATCAGGGATGCCGTAGCACTCGTCACCGGTGGGGCCTCCGGGCTGGGGCTGGCCACCACTAAGCGCCTGCTGGACGGTGGCGCGCAGGTGGTGGTGCTCGACCTCAAGGGCGAGGAGGTCGTCCGCGAGCTCGGCGATCGTGCCCGCTTCGCGCCCGCCGACGTCACCGACGAGAAGGCGGTGACCTCGGCGCTGGATATCGCCGAGTCGCTGGGCCCCCTGCGCATCGTGGTGAACTGCGCGGGCACCGGTAACGCCATCCGGGTGCTCGGCAAGGACGGCGTGTTTCCGCTGGACCTGTTCCGAATCGTCGTGGAGATCAACCTGATCGGCACCTTCAACGTGCTGCGGTTGGGCGCCGAGCGGATCGCCAAAAATGACCTGGTCGGTGAAGAGCGCGGTGTCATCATCAACACCGCTTCGGTGGCGGCGTTCGACGGCCAGATCGGACAGGCCGCCTACTCGGCGTCCAAAGGCGGCGTGGTGGGTATGACGCTGCCGATCGCGCGCGACTTGGCCAGCAAGGGCATCCGCGTGATGACGATCGCCCCGGGCCTGTTCGACACCCCGTTGCTGGCCGGCCTGCCCGAGCCGGCCAGGCAGTCGCTCGGCCAGCAGGTGCCGCACCCCAGCCGGCTCGGTAATCCGGACGAGTACGGCGCGCTGGCCGTGCACATCGTGGAGAACCCGATGCTCAACGGGGAGGTCATCCGGCTGGACGGCGCGATTCGGATGGCGCCGCGCTAACGCTGACCGGGCAGCGAGTCAGCCAACGAAAAGGCCCCCGCATCGCGGGGGCCGAAACAAATGGGGCAACGGCGCAAGTGCCTTTGAGGCTCAGCGGTACCTCGTCGCCAGCGCGCCCGATTACAGGCGCGCTATGCCAGATCAGCTCGCAGTCGGCAGCGGGTGCCAGTCGTCGAGTTGCTCCGAGGTCTCGCCTTCTACCAGCACGTCGCCGTGGTAGAGAGCCTCGAAATCAGCCTTGATTACGTCGGCACTCGAATCATCGATCCACATGTAGATGAGCGTATGAGTCGCCATTAAGGAATCTTTGAGTCACGATTCGGAAAACGTTGGCAATATTACCGTCGGGTAGGGTTGTCACGCTGCGGACGCGACGTCCGGCATCCCGGATATTGGTCATGGATCGAATTACCTGGCGATAGGCTCCGCGGAATGTCGTGGTTAACCGGCGTTGCGTTGAACTATCGCGGATGCCGGGTACGTATCTATCGATAAGGCGTTGAGGGGCGCGCTACACACTGCATGAG
>NZ_JBATXN010000220.1:0-4479 GCF_049673265.1 Mycobacterium sp.
CATCAGCACCGCGTGAGCCAGGCTGCGCCCGCCAAGGTGCAGCAGCTCGAGCGCTTCATCGAAGCGCGCGGTGTCCGAGGCACCCGGGGTGCAGATCGGGAACAGCTTGTCGACATCGTCGTAGGAACCGAAGACGTCGGTCTTCATCAACGCCTCGCGGGCGCGCATCCAGTTCTCGTTACCGGTGACGGTGTTGATCTCGCCGTTGTGGGCGATGCGCCGGAAGGGGTGCGCCAGCGGCCACGACGGGAAGGTGTTGGTTGAGAACCGGGAGTGCACGATGCCCAGCGCGCTTTCCAGCCGGTCGTCTTGCAGGTCGAGGTAGAAGGCCTTGAGCTGCGGGGTGGTCAACATTCCCTTGTAGACGAATGTCTGTCCGGAAAGGCTTGGGAAATAAACGGTTTCGCGGCCGGGTCCGTCCTGCCCGGGGCCCTTGGTGCCGAGCTCGTGCTCGGCGCGCTTGCGGATGACGTAGGCGCGTCGCTCCAACTCCATGCCGCTCGCGCCTGCGATGAACAGCTGGCGGAAGGTGGGCATCGCGTCGCGGGACAGCGCACCCAGCGACGACTCGTCGGTCGGCACGTCGCGCCAGCCGAGTGTCTGCAGGCCCTCGGCTTCGACGATCTTCTCCACCGCAGCACAGGCCGCTGCCGCTTCTTTGGAGGACTGCGGGAGGAATGCGATGCCGGTGGCGTAGCTGCCGGCTTCGGGCAGCTCGAAGTCGACGATCGAACGCAGGAACAGGTCCGGAACCTGGATCAGGATGCCGGCGCCGTCGCCGCTGTGCGGTTCCGCGCCTTGTGCGCCGCGATGCTCGAGGTTGAGCAACGCGGTGATCGCCTTGTCCACGATGTCGCGGCTGCGGCGGCCGTGCATGTCCACGACCATGGCCACCCCGCATGAGTCGTGCTCGAATGCGGGGTTATAGAGCCCTTTGGAGCCCGAGCGGTTGGGCGCCATTCCCACCTGACCCTTCACCAGAACTTTCTGCCGCGGAATTCATGAGTCTCATCCGTTGGCGCCGCCCCCGGTAGGCTTACGGGCTAGGCCCCAACGGTCTCGTCGATACGCTGGTCGCCTGGCGGCGGGTGATCCGGTTGAGGATGCATCCGTGCAGCGCTGGACGGTGGCCCTGTACCCGGTTTTCGACAAGTCGTAAAACGATATGCCAAAACCCGCCTGACATGCCAACTTGATCAATACTAACCCGTCAGTCGGGGGTGCTGGCTCGTTGCGGCGGTTCCGATGGGCCGCTTTGCCGGTGGCGGCTGTGATCCTGGCTATTGGGATGTGCCGGAGGGGTTTACGAGGCCGGTAGCGGTAGCTCGCCGCTCGCGCGATCTGCTCAGGAAGTTTGCTGCGATCGACGGCCGGCGACGGGCGGACCGCCGGGCGGGTGCCCGTGGGCCGGTCAGTCCGGTGATGCACCTCACCATAGGGCGTGGCAGTGGCGCTTGCTGGGCCGATCGGGCCGAAGGTGCCACGGGCGTCTGACCCCAGGGGCAGGTCAAAAGGACCTTTGCCGAAGAAGTTGCCCGGATTTTTTTGCCAACTTCCGTACTGCAGTCCTTGGTGAGCCGGGGGCGCATCTACGATGCCACTGTCGAGCGTGGCTGCTTCGATGAACCGATTCCGCTAGCGCAAGCTCCTGACTTCCGGTTGACCATGAACGAACGTGACGATTTCCTGCGGGACCGGCTGGGCCGGGTAGGACCTGGGCCCCATGCCGGTCCGCCAACGCGTCCGCAACAACCCCCGCCCGACGGTCCGCGAGCGCCGCAACCGCAGTCCGACGGCCCGCGATCCGCCCCGCCGCGGCCTGCGGCCGGAGCACACCGGGCGTCGTGGGGCAGCATCGACGTTTCACCGGCCGTGCCGCGACCGCGGCCGCCCGTTCCCAAATACGGTTGGCGGCGCATCGTCTGCAAGGCCACTTTCGGCCTGATCAACCCCGGCCCTTCGCCCCAGGAAAAGCAGGAAGCCGACCATGAGGCCGCCATCGGCGCCGTGCTTCGCGGCAACTACAAGGTGGGTGTGCTCGGCAAGGGGGGCGTCGGGAAAACCACCATCGCGGCGAGCGTTGGGTCGATCTTCGCGGAGTTGCGCCGGCAGGACCGCGTGGTCGCGGTTGACGCCGACACCGCCTTCGGCCGGCTTGGCAGCAGGATCGACCCGCAGACCAGCGGCTCGTACTGGGAACTTGCCGCCGACCGGAATCTTGCCTCGTTCGCCGATATGAGCACCCGGGTTGGCAGCAATTCGGCGGGCCTGTACGTGCTGGCCGGGGAGCCGACGGCCGGTCCGCGCCGCGTGCTCGATCCTGCGCTGTACCGCGAAGCCGCCTCGCGGCTCGACCGGCACTTCACGATCTCGATCGTCGACTGCGGCTCGACGATGGACGCCCCGGTCACCCAGGAGGCGCTCAGCGACCTCGATGCGCTGATCGTGGTGTCGTCGCCCTGGGCAGATGGTGCGTCGGCCGCAGCGCAGACGATGGAATGGCTGGCGGCACATGGCCGTACCGGCCTTCTGCAACGCACGGTGGTGGTGCTCAACGATTCCGACGGGCACTCCGACCGGCGCACCCGTTCACTGCTGGCCCGCCAGTTTGTCGACCGCGGTCAGACGGTGGTGGAAGTGCCCTTCGATCCGCACCTGCGGCCCGGCGGCGTCATCGACGTGCGGGACGAGATGTCTCGTAGAACGCGACGCAGATTTCTGCAGATCGCGGCCGCGGTCGCCGGTTTCTTTGCATCGCGGCCGGCCGGCACGCCGGAAAACCGCTAGCCCACGGTCCGCGCCGACGGGTCCGCGGTGGCTTCGATCTTGGTGACCAGCTGTCCGCGAATAGTCAGCACGATCACGGCGAAAAGCCGTCGCTCGGCGAAGGCCAGCAGCACCGGCTGACCGGCCGGACCGCTGACCACCGTCACACCCGGTCCCAGATAGCGCAGCAGGTTGACGGCAACATCGTGCGGACCATGGTTGATCTGCGGCGGCGGAGCGGGATCGACGAGCAAAGTGCCGACCCCCCACACCGTCGGGTCCAGCACCTCGGCCAGGGCCTGCAGATCGCCGTTGGCGCAGGCGGTGATGAATTTCTCGGTGACACGCTGATGGTCGGCGACCGGCACATCGCCTGGCTTTGGTTGTGCGCCTGCGAATTTCGCCCTCGCGCGCCGGGCCAGTTGGCGACACGTGCCGACCGGGCGGCCCACCGTCTCGGCGATCGCGTCGAATGGCATTCCGAACACGTCGTGCAAGACAAACGACACCCGCTCCCCCGGGCTGAGTCGGCGCAACACTTCCAGCAGGGCGGTGCGGACCTCGTCGTCCAGCGTGACCCGATCGGCCGGATCCAGCCGACGGGACTGATTGAGCGCGGCCACCTCTGCGCCGATGTCGGTGGGCCGCTCGTAACGGGCCCGCGCCGAACGGACCTGGTCGAGGCAGAGCCGCCCCGCCACGACCGTCAGCCAGGCGCGGACATCATCGATCTGGCTGAGGTCGGTACGGGAGAGCCGCAGAAACGCTTCCTGCGCAACGTCTTCAGCGTCGCCGACGTCACCGAGCATTTGGTACGCCAGATTAACCAGGTACGGGCGATGCCGACGCCAGGCGTCGGTGATCTGGTCGTTCGCTGACTGCGGTTGGCTCATTCTGTTACGACGATCTAGTCCACGAGAAAGTTACACGGTTCGGCGGTTTTAGACTGCAGCGACAAGGCGTGAAGGGGGTTCGGTGACGGCACCGCTGAAGACGGCAACGGTTTGCCTCCCACCCTGCCCTGATCAGGCGGCCCGAATGTCGCCGGCGCGACCACGCCGCGCCCGCCCGAATCCCCCGCACGGCAGGTCGTTTAGATGCTGACCGTCGGTTCGGTGGTGGCTGGTTACCGCATCGAGCGCTTGCTGGGTACCGGCGGTATGGGCGCGGTGTATCTGGCGGCCAACCCGACGTTGCCGCGCCGCGACGCGCTCAAAGTGCTTTCGGCTGAGTTGTCACTCGATCCCGACTTCCGAGCGCGCTTTATCCGTGAGGCCGATGTGGCCGCTTCGCTTGACCATCCTCAGATCGTGTCGGTGTATAGCCGCGGGCACACCGACGACGGCCAATTGTGGATCGCAATGCAATTCGTCGACGGCACCGATGCAGATGCCGCCCTGCGTGCCGGTGCGATGACTCCGCAGCGTGCCGTGCACATCATCGCTGAGGTGGCGAAGGCCCTCGATTTCGCGCATGCCCATCAGGTCGTGCACCGAGACATCAAGCCGGCGAACTTTCTGCTGTCGGGCACGCCAGGCCCTGGCGAGCGGGTGCTGCTGGGCGATTTCGGGATCGCACGTGCACTCGATGACGTCGGCCTGACGGCGACGGGTTCGGTGGTGGCGACAGTCGCTTACGCGGCTCCGGAGGTGCTGTCGGGATTGCGCTTTGATGGGCGTGCCGACATTTATTCGCTGGGCTGCACACTGTTTC
>NZ_JBATXN010000221.1:0-2264 GCF_049673265.1 Mycobacterium sp.
GTGTTTCTTCTTCTCCTTCTCGGCACCCGCTATTTGATGCCGTTTAGGTACCTGCACCGGTCGGGGCAGGACTCTTACTTCGAGTAGTACTCGACGATCAGCTGCTCGGTGAGCGGCACCTCGATCTGTGCCCGCTCCGGCAGTTGGTGGATCAGGATGCGTTGCCGCTCGCCGACCACCTGGATCCAGCTGGGGATCGGACGGTCGCCGGCGGTCTCGCGCGCGATCTGGAACGGCACACTGTTCACCGACTTGTCTCGCACATCGATGATGTCGTACTGCGACACCCGATAGCTGGGGACGTTGACGTGGACGCCGTTGACCGTGAAGTGGCCGTGGCTGACCAGCTGGCGGGCCATCCGCCGGGTGCGAGCTATCCCGGCGCGGTAGATGACGTTGTCCAGCCGACTTTCCAGGATCTGCAGCAGCTCGTCGCCGGTCTTGCCGGAACGGCCGGCAGCCTCTTCGTAGTAGCGGCGGAACTGCTTCTCCATGACGCCGTAGGTGAACCGGGCCTTCTGCTTCTCCTGCAGCTGCAGCAGGTACTCGCTCTCCTTGATCCGCGCGCGGCCATGCTGGCCGGGCGGATAAGGACGCTTCTCGAACGCCTGGTCGCCACCGACAAGGTCGGTGCGCAGCCGGCGTGATTTCCGGGTAATGGGTCCGGTGTAACGAGCCATGATCTACCTAGACCCTTCTCCGCTTGGGTGGACGGCAGCCGTTGTGCGGCTGGGGGGTGACATCAGCGATCGCGCCGACCTCCAGGCCGGCTGCCTGCAGCGACCGGATCGCGGTCTCGCGGCCCGAGCCCGGACCCTTCACGAACACGTCGACCTTCTTCACGCCGTGCTCCTGTGCTTTGCGGGCGGCGTTCTCGGCGGCCAGCTGGGCGGCGAACGGCGTCGACTTGCGCGAGCCCTTGAAACCGACGTGGCCCGACGACGCCCAGGCAATGACGTTGCCCTGCAGGTCGGTGATCGTCACGATCGTGTTGTTGAACGTGCTCTTGATGTGGGCGGCGCCGTGCGGGACGTTCTTCTTTTCCCGGCGCCGGGTCTTCTGACCCTTCTTGGGGGCGGCGGCGCCTGCCTTCTTGGCTGGGGGCATGACTTACCTGGCCTTCTTCTTGCCGGCGATGGTGCGCTTGGGGCCCTTGCGGGTACGCGCGTTGGTCTTGGTGCGTTGGCCGCGCACGGGCAGGCCGCGGCGGTGCCGGAGACCCTGGTAGCAACCGATCTCGATCTTGCGACGGATGTCGGCCTGCACCTCACGGCGCAGGTCACCCTCGATCTTGAGATTGGCTTCGATGTAGTCGCGCAGATGGGTCACCTGATCGTCGGTGAGGTCCTTGGTGCGCAAGTCTTTGTCGATCCCAGTGGCGGCCAAAATCTCGTTCGACCGGGTACGGCCAACGCCGTAAATGTAGGTCAACGCGACCTCCATGCGCTTATCGCGCGGCAGGTCAACGCCCACAACTCGAGCCATGGGTGGCATTCCTTCTGTTCGCGGAGGTCTGATCCCAGTCCGTTCCCGGCTGACTGCTCCGGGGTCCGGCCTCCGTTCCGGACGTCGATGAGGGGCCTATCCCCTCATTGGTGCTGGGAGGTCTGCATTCAGTTGTGTGTGCGCCTAGCTACTAACCTTGTCTTTGCTTGTGGCGCGGATCAGAGCAGATCACCATGACCCGCCCATGCCGACGGATCACCCTGCACTTGTCGCAGATCGGCTTGACGCTCGGGTTCACCTTCACGGCTGTTCGATCCTGTTCTTCTATTCGATGACTTTGTCGTTCGGGCTGTTACTTGTAGCGGTACACAATGCGGCCCCGGGTCAGGTCGTAGGGAGACAACTCCACCACCACCCGGTCCTCGGGGAGGATGCGGATGTAGTGCTGCCGCATCTTGCCGCTGATGTGGGCGAGCACCTTGTGGCCGTTCTCCAGCTCAATGCGGAACATCGCATTGGGCAGGGGCTCGACCACGCGGCCCTCGACCTCTATGGCGCCGTCCTTCTTGGCCATAACTTCCTAGAAATCCTCGTCTGTTGGTTTCGTCGCTTCGTTTTGTTTCAGCTGAGCCAGGTTCGGCGCAGCATTGGCTGGCTTTGCAACGTGAGCCGGTGTTGGGAAATTCCTAGGACAGGGCACGCAGGAGTCGGCGCGTATGACGCACCGTTGGCCCACGATACCTGGTTATTGAAGCTGACCAAAATCGCTGAGCGAGAAATCCGGCCTCCCCTCTTAGCCCACCGCGCATCCCCTCACG
>NZ_JBATXN010000222.1:0-5671 GCF_049673265.1 Mycobacterium sp.
CACCGAGACCGACCTGACCGGCAACCGGGTGACGGCCACGGACGGCAAAAGGCTTGCCGCCAAACGCCGTAACACCGTCGACCCGCTGGCTTTGACCGCGGGCGATCTGGTCGTTCATGACCAGCACGGCATCGGGCGATTCGTCGAGATGACCGAACGCACCGTCGGCGGGGCTCGGCGTGAGTATCTGGTACTGGAGTATGCGTCGACCAAGCGAGGCCAGAACGAGACCGACAAGCTTTATGTGCCAATGGATTCGCTGGATCAGCTATCCCGGTATGTCGGTGGGCAGGCCCCGGCGCTGAGCCGGCTCGGCGGCAGCGACTGGACCAACACCAAGACGAAAGCCCGCAAAGCGGTCAGGGAGATCGCCGGCGAGCTGGTGGCGCTGTACGCCAAACGGCAGGCCAGCGCGGGACACGCGTTCGGGTCGGACACCCCGTGGCAGGCCGAAATGGAGGATGCCTTCGGCTTCACCGAAACTCATGACCAGCTCACCGCGATCACCGAAGTCAAGTCCGACATGGAGAAACCGATCCCGATGGACCGGGTGATCTGCGGTGACGTCGGCTACGGCAAGACCGAGATCGCGGTTCGTGCGGCGTTCAAAGCGGTGCAGGACGGCAAGCAGGTCGCCGTCCTGGTGCCCACGACGCTGCTGGCCGATCAGCATCTGCAGACTTTTATAGAACGTATGGCCGGCTTCCCGGTCCGGATCAAAGGCCTGTCCCGGTTCACCGACCCCGCCGAATCCCGCGCCGTGCTCGACGGCATGGCCGACGGTTCGGTGGACATCGTGATCGGCACCCATCGGCTGTTGCAGACCGGGGTGCGGTGGAAGGACCTCGGCCTGGTGGTCGTCGACGAGGAACAACGGTTCGGCGTCGAGCACAAGGAGCACATCAAGTCGCTGCGCACCCACGTCGACGTGCTGACGCTGAGCGCCACGCCGATCCCGCGCACGCTGGAGATGAGTTTGGCCGGGATCCGTGAGATGTCGACAATTTTGACCCCGCCCGAAGAGCGCTACCCGGTGCTGACCTACGTCGGGCCACACGACGACAAGCAAGTCGCCGCGGCGCTGCGCCGAGAACTGCTGCGCGACGGGCAGGCTTTCTACGTCCACAACCGGGTCAGTTCCATCGATCAGACGGCAGCGCGGGTGCGGGAATTGGTGCCCGAGGCCAAAGTGGCCGTCGCGCATGGGCAAATGCACGAGGATCTGCTGGAGACCACTGTCGAAGGATTCTGGAACCGCGAGTTCGACATCCTGGTATGCACGACGATCGTCGAGACCGGTCTGGACATCTCCAATGCCAACACGCTGATCGTCGAGCGCGCCGACACCTTCGGGCTGGCCCAGCTGCACCAGCTGCGGGGTCGGGTGGGCCGCAGTCGTGAACGCGGTTATGCCTATTTCCTTTATCCGCAACACGCCCCGCTGACCGAAACCGCCTACGACCGGTTGGCGACGATCGCGCAGAATAGCGAACTGGGCGCAGGCATGGCGGTGGCGATGAAGGATTTGGAGATTCGCGGCGCCGGCAATGTGCTGGGGGTCGAGCAGTCCGGACACGTGGCCGGGGTGGGCTTTGATCTATATGTGCGGTTGGTGGGCGAGGCCGTGGAGGCGTATCGCGCTGCGGCCGACGGGAAGACCGTCACCACGGCCGAAGAGCCCAAAGATGTGCGGATCGACTTGCCGGTCGATGCGCACCTGCCGCCGGACTACATCCCGAGCGACCGGCTCCGGCTGGAGGGATACCGCCGGCTGGCCGCAGCGGGCGACAACGCCGGCGTCGATGCCGTTGTCGAGGAGTTGACCGACCGTTACGGGACGCTGCCCGAAACCGCGCAGCGGCTGGTGGCCGTGGCACGACTCCGGCTGCTGTGCCGCGCCGCCGGCATCACCGAAGTCTCGGCGGCATCGGCGGCCACGGTGCGGCTGGCGCCGATGACCCTGCCGGATTCTGCCCAGGTGCGATTGGCGCGGATGTATCCGGGTGCGCGTTATCGCGCTACCACGTCGACGGTGCAGGTTCCGATTCCGCGCGCCGGCGGCGTCGGGGCGCCCCGAATCCGTGATCTCGAGCTGGTGCAAATGGTGGCCGATTTGGTATCGGCGCTGGATGGGAAACCGGGAGAGTCGAGCAAGGTTGATATAACGATGCCATCCGGGCAATCGGCGCCGGCGGCGAGACAGGAGCGACAAGCAAGATGACTGTCATCCTGGTCGACCCTCGCCGACCGTCGCTGGTTCCGGTGGAGGCCATCGAATTGCTCACCGGTGAGGTGCAGTACACCGAGGAAATGCCGGTCGCGGTGCCCTGGACGCTGCCGGCGGCCCGCTCCGCGCATACCGGGGAGGATGCTCCGGTGCTGCTGTCCTCGGATCCCGACCACCCTTCGGTCACCGCACGTTTGGCCGCCGGCGAGCGACTGATTTCTGCGCCCGATCATCAGCCGGGGGAGCGACTGGTGGACGCCGTCGCGATGATGGACAAGCTGCGAACCGCCGGGCCGTGGGAAAGTGAGCAAACTCACGACTCGTTGCGCCGGTTCCTGTTGGAAGAGACCTACGAGGTCTTCGACGCGGTGCGCAGCGGCGATGCCGACGCGTTGCGCGAGGAGCTCGGCGACGTGCTGCTGCAAGTGCTTTTCCACGCCCGCATCGCCGAGGACGCGCCACAGCATCCGTTCAGCATTGACGATGTCGCCGACGCGCTGCTTCGCAAATTGGGTAATCGGGTTCCTGGAGTTCTTGCTGGAGAAGAGATTTCGCTCGACGAGCAGCTGGCTCAGTGGGAGGAGCGCAAAGCCCAGGAAAAACGGGCAAAGAAGGCATCGGCCTCGGTGCTAGACGACGTGCCGACCGCTCAGCCGGCTCTTGCGTTGGCGCATAAGGTAGTTCAGCGTGTCCACCGGGCGGGGTTGCCCGCTGACCTGATCCCGGCAGAGATCACGTCGATCGCGGTAACCGCCGATGTCGATGCCGAAAATGCTTTACGCACAGCGGTTTTAGAATTCATGGATACCGTCCGCAGCGCCGAGAAGGCGATTGCCGCTGACCGCCGCGGAGAAGACGTTCCTGAAGAGCTCGATGTTGCTCCGCTGGGCGTGATCGCCGAGGAGGAGTGGCGCGCGCACTGGCTCCCTGTCCTCGAGACGGCGGGGCTCGCCGACGAGCACGAGGAGTCGGCGGAGGACGTCGACGAGGCGGACGGCGCGGCTGATGACGTCGCCGAACCGGAGCTCGAGCCCAACGATGACCAGCCTGCCGAAGAGGGCGTGGCCGAGGCCGCCGCCGGCGACGGCGACGCCCCTGACCTTGACGAATCGCCGGCAGACGAGCAAGAGGATCGGCCTAGCGAGCCTGAGTAGATCGGCGAGCATCTTGGCTGGACAACTGGGATTAGTCGCGACGCGGCGCCGAGTGGCAGCTGACCTACTGGATTCGCGTGGGACCATGGTCGGGGTAATCGTGTGTAGGGAGTGTTGTGTCGCCGGTCCGTTGGCTGCGGGCGTTCGCCGTCGTGGGAGCGACGGCCCTGCTCTTGGCATCAAGTTGTAGCTGGCAGCTGGGCCCCTACATCCCCAAAGGCGTGCCGCCGCCTCCCGGTGCGGCGGTGCCGCCCGTCGACACCCACGCCAAAGGCCGGGCTGCCGATCAGCTGCACGAGTGGGCGAGCGCACATGCTCACGCACTGAAAATCCCGGTCACCGCGCTGGAGGCGTACGGCTACGCCGCGCGGGTCGCCGAGGTCGAAAACCCGGGCTGCCACATCGCTTGGACGACGTTGGCCGGTATCGGTCAGGTCGAGAGCCACCACGGCACCTACCACAACGCGAACCTGTCTCCCAACGGAGACGTGCGACCCCCGATCAGGGGTGTGGTGCTCGACGGGACCAATGGCACCCTGCGCATCATCGACAGCGAAGCAGGCGGCATGGACGACGGCTCCAACGCCGTGCGGGCCATGGGACCAATGCAGTTCATCCCCGAAACGTGGCGTGAATACGGGGTGGATGCCAACAACGACGGCGTGGTCAGCGTCGACAACATCGATGATTCCGCGTTGTCGGCCGCGGGTTACCTGTGTTGGCGGGGAAAGGATCTCGCCACGCCGCGAGGATGGATCGAGGCGCTGCGGGCGTACAACTACTCCGACGTGTATGCCCTTGCCGTGCGCGACTGGGCTACCGCCTATGCGGCGGGTCACCCGCTCTGAACAGGCTCTATGCTACTGATGGCAATCGCTTGGCCTTTACCACGCCCTGAGCACCTAAGGAGAACCCAGTGCCGATTATCGAGCAGGTCGGAGCCCGCGAGATCCTGGATTCGCGCGGAAATCCGACGGTCGAGGTCGAGGTGGCCCTCATCGACGGGACATTCGCGCGGGCCGCGGTGCCTTCCGGTGCGTCGACCGGCGAGCATGAGGCCGTCGAGCTGCGAGACGGCGGCGACCGCTACGGCGGCAAGGGCGTGAAGAAGGCCGTGCAGGCCGTTCTCGACGAAATCGCTCCCGCCGTCATCGGCCTGTCCGCCGACGATCAGCGGCTGGTCGATCAGGCGCTGCTTGACCTGGACGGCACCCCGGACAAGTCCCGGTTGGGCGCCAACGCCATCCTCGGGGTGTCCCTGGCGGTCAGCAAAGCGGCCGCCGATTCCGCCGAGTTGCCGCTGTTCCGCTATCTCGGCGGTCCCAACGCGCACATCCTGCCGGTGCCGATGATGAACATCCTGAACGGCGGCGCGCACGCCGACACCGCCGTGGACATCCAGGAGTTCATGGTGGCCCCGATCGGGGCGCCCAGTTTTTATGAGGCGCTGCGCTGGGGCGCCGAGGTCTACCACGCCCTGAAGGCGGCGCTGAAGAAGCAGGGGTTGTCCACCGGACTGGGTGACGAAGGCGGATTCGCCCCCGACGTGCCGGGAACCAAGGCGGCGCTGGACGTGATCAGTCAGGCCATCGAGTCGGCGGGTTTCAAGCTCGGCGCGGATGTGGCATTGGCGCTCGACGCCGCGGCAACCGAGTTTTATACCGACGGCACCGGCTACGCGTTCGAAAAGAAGACCTGTACCGCCGATGAGATGACGCAGTTTTACGCTGAGCTGCTCGACTCCTACCCATTGGTGTCCATCGAAGATCCACTGGCCGAAGATGATTGGGACGGTTGGGTAGCTCTGACGACGGCGATCGGTGACCGGGTGCAGATTGTCGGCGACGATCTGTTCGTCACCAATCCCGAGCGGCTCGAAGAAGGAATCGAAAAGGGCGCGGCAAATGCGTTGCTGGTCAAGGTGAATCAGATCGGCACGTTGACCGAGACACTCGATGCGGTCGCACTGGCACACCACAGCGGATACCGGACGATGATGAGCCACCGCAGCGGCGAGACCGAGGACACCACGATCGCCGATCTGGCGGTCGCAGTGGGGAGTGGGCAGATCAAGACGGGCGCGCCCGCGCGCAGCGAGCGCGTCGCGAAGTACAACCAACTACTTCGGATCGAAGAAGCCCTCGGCGACGCGGCCCGTTACGCCGGTGATCTGGCGTTCCCCCGGTACGCGCCGGAAGCCGGCTAGCCGGCGAGAACTATGCCCGAATCCAAACGGCCAGACCCGAAGCGGCGCTCGCCGGCGTCGCGTCCGGGGCGGGCCGGCGATTCG
>NZ_JBATXN010000223.1:0-5011 GCF_049673265.1 Mycobacterium sp.
GCGGAGGAGTCGGCGGCAGCGATCACGACGCCGCTGTCGCCGTTGGCACTCAACAGGTTCACGATGCGGGGGGTCAACGAGCCGTCGGGGATGAGGGTGGCGCCGCGGACCGCGGTGACGCCCAGGATTTGGTCGACGACGTCGCCGGCCGAGCTGGTGGCGACCGCGCTGAGCCCGGCATCGCCGACGCGTTGCACCGCATCGAGGTCGGCCTGGGCATATGGCAGCGGCGCCACACACGTCCGGTGGGCCAGTGCGCGCAATCGGTTCAACCAGCTCGTCGCCGCGGCTTGCCCGGTCCCCGGGCGCGTCGGCGTGCCGGGCTTTTCGGCGGCGCCGTCGGGAGCATCGGACACCACATAACCGCCGGTCATCGCGTTGACGGTGACCAGAAGGTCCGGGTCGACCGCTACGCACAGCGAGCGACCGACCGCGCCGTCGGGGTCGACCTCGCGACTGGTCGCGAACTCGGCCGCCGTCAGCAAGATGTCCAGCCGCCCGCCGGTGCCCAGCGAGGTGGCCAGCTCGTCGTCAATCAACCGCACCGGTATCGTGCCGCCGGGTGCGCCGGGCGCCAGCCGTGGCCGGTCGGCCAGCGGCCACAGCATGGTGATCGGCACGGGTTTGGAGGTGTCGGGCGCGATCATGGCGCCCATGGCGCCTAATGCTTGGCCGGAGCTGTCGAGCGGATCCGGCGGTACTCCCGCCACCGGCAGCAGGAACCGGGCGTTGTCGAGTCGTGCCGGATCGCCGTAGTCCGGGGTTCCGTTGACGTTGACCAGCAGCGGGTACACGCCGGGCTTGCCGATCGCCAGCGAGGGTTTGGTCGACGAACGAACCGGGACGGACAACGTGAAGGAAGCCTTCTGGCCACGTTGCAGCTCACCGGACACCGTCAGGAAGTCGCCAACCGCCTCGTATTGGTCGGTGCTGCCGTCGAGGCTGGTACGCAGCCCCGCCGACATGTTCACCGCGGGGGCGTGCTCGAGGCGGACCATCACGTCGCGGACCGGACGGTCTCCGACGTTGGTCACGGTGCCGCTGACGGTGACGACGGGCTCGCTGGTGGTGGTGACCACCTGCGGGGTCACCTGGTCGATCCGGACCTGGACAAACGGAGTTGCGCCGGGCTCGCCCGCGGCGGCGCGCGGCGCGGCGATGGGAAGTGTGAGCGCGGCTCCTAAACCAGTCAGGATGCCGACCACGACGGCAAGGCGCACGATGGCGGCCTGCCCGTGGCGATCGCAAGGGCGGCGAAGCCGGGCGCAGCGGGTCGCCACTTGTAACAGCCGCGAGCGGGTCACGGCCCTGGACCGCGACCGTTCTTCCGGCCTCGCACCGACTCGTCGGGCCGACGGTTGCGGGTGCGCGAGTGAGTTTGCGGACGCCGCCGCGGCGACGTGGGCGGAAGTGGCGGCAGCGCGGCCAGGCCGTCGGTCTGCAACTTGTCGATCAGCTCGTCGGCCACCTCGGCCAGTTTGCGTTCGTCGGCGTAGGCCAGCCGAGACGGCAACTCGGGGATCGGCACCCAGGCCACCTCGGCGACCTCCACGTCCTCGTCGCACAGCTCTCCACCCGAGCAGCGCATTAAATAGTGGTGCACGGTCTTGTGCACTCGCCGTCCGTCGGTGACGAACCAGTAGTCGATTCGACCGAGCGCCGCCAACACGCTGCCTTGAATCCCGGTTTCCTCGGCGACCTCGCGGATCGCGGTCTGCTCGGCCGTCTCCCCGAGCTCGATGTGTCCTTTCGGCAATGACCACAGCATCCGACCGCGGCGGTCGACGCGGCCGATCAGCGCGGCGACCTGCTCTTCGCGGGGTCTGTCGATGTTGTCGATCACCAGTCCGCCGGCCGATGTTTCGTGCACAGTGCGGAGTCGTTCAGGGGCGCGGCGGGTGGGCCGGGACCGGGTGGGCTTTTCACCGGCGGCTGGCGTGCCGCCATCGATCGCGGCTTTGTCGGTTTGGCTGCGGCCGGACCCGGCGCCGCGCCGACCACGACGCCTCCCCCGGCGTCGACGCGGTTGCGCATTTTCGCCTTCCGACACCCAAGCGATAGTAGCTGGCGTGCTAAGACGCTCCCCGGCGCACTCGCCGGTCGTGTGCTGCCCGACGGTAGATCAGCCTCATCGCGTAAGGCGACGATGCGGGCTGGAACGAGCCGGGCCGGAACCGGACTATTCTCATCGAACGTGCCGGAAACCACCGACGATGCCGATCTGCTGACCGCCGCCGCGGTTGCCTTGAACAGGCACGCCGACGTGCTGGGCGAGCTCGGCGCGATGTTCGCCGCCTCCGGCCACGAGTTGTATCTGGTGGGCGGGTCGGTACGGGATGCGCTGATGGGCCGGCTGAGCCCCGATCTGGACTTCACCACCAACGCCCGGCCAGAGCAGGTGCAGAAGTTGCTGCGAGGGTGGGCAGACGCGTCGTGGGACACCGGTATCGAGTTCGGCACCGTCGGCGTCGGCAAGGCCGAACATCGGCTGGAGATCACCACTTTCCGGGCCGACCGCTATGACCGGGTGTCGCGCAATCCAGAAGTGCGATTCGGCGACTCGCTGGACGACGATCTGGTGCGCCGCGACTTCACCGTGAACGCGATGGCGGTGCGCGTCACGGCCGCCGGGCCCGGCGAATTCATCGACCCGCTAGGCGGTTTGGCCGCGCTGCGCGCAGGCGTGCTGGACACCCCGGCGACCCCGTCGGAGTCGTTCGGCGACGACCCGCTGCGGATGCTGCGCGCCGCGCGTTTCGTCTCGCAACTCGGTTTTGCAGTTGCCCCGCGGGTGCGCGCGGCGATCGAGGAGATGGCGCCGGAGCTGGCGCGAATCACCGCCGAGCGGGTGGCGGCCGAGCTGGACAAGCTGCTGCTGGGCGATGACCCGCTGGCGGGTATCGACCTGATGGTGCAGACCGGGATGGGCGAAGTCGTGCTGCCCGAGGTCGGCGGCATGAAAATGGCGATCGACGAGCACCACCAGCACAAAGACGTCTACCAGCATTCGCTGACCGTGCTGCGCCAGGCGATCGCCTTGGAAGACGACGACCCTGATTTGGTGTTGCGCTGGGCGGCGCTGCTACACGACATCGGCAAGCCGGCCACCCGCAAGCACGAGCCCGACGGCGGCGTCAGCTTCCACCACCACGAGGTGGTCGGCGCCAAGATGGCCCGAAAGCGGTTGCGGGCGTTGAAATATTCCAAACAGATGGTCGACGACATATCGCAGCTGGTGTACTTGCATCTGCGGTTCCACGGTTACGGCGAGGGCCGGTGGACCGACTCGGCGGTGCGTCGCTATGTCACCGACGCGGGGCCGTTACTGCCGCGGCTGCACAAGTTGGTGCGGGCCGACTGCACTACCCGCAATCGGCGCCGAGCCGCCCGTCTGCAGGCCAATTACGACAGCCTGGAGGCGCGGATCGCCGAGCTGGCTGCCCAGGAGGATCTGCAGCGGGTTCGTCCCGATTTGGACGGCAACGAGATCATGGAACTGCTGGGCATTCCGCCGGGCCCGCAGGTGGGCCAGGCGTGGAATTACCTCAAAGAACTGCGGTTGGACCGTGGTCCGCTGACTCGCGATGAGGCGACGGCCGAGCTGATGACCTGGTGGAGATCCCGCGGGAACCAGTAGCGCCCCGGCGGCGTCCGATTGGCATGGAGTATTGCTTGGACGACGGCGACGGCACGGCAACGATGTGGGAGCGCGCCCCGGATCTCGATCTGGACGGTGACGGCCGGCTGGATGCGGTGGGTCTGGATTTCGACGGCGACGGCCTGGCCGATGACGCCTTGGCCGATTTCGACGGCGACGGCATCGTCGACCATGCGGTGCTTGATCTCGACAACGGGGGCCTTGGGAGCACCGCTGCACGCTACTTCACCGACGACGGGTCCGGGACCTGGGCGGTGGCGGTGAGTCCGCCGCGAGCGGGCCAGCAACTCCGGTGGGTAGGGCTCGACGGCGTCGAGCACACCGGCGGTCCGCTTGTGGACTTCGACGGCGACGGCCAAGCCGATGACCGGCTGCTCGACAGCGACGGAAATGGGTTGGCCGACAGGGTAATCGAAGCCGACGAGCACGGCGTGACGGGCTACGTCGATATCGACGGCGACGGGCGATGGGACATCAGGCTGACTGATACCGACGGTGACGGCACCGCCGACGCGGCCAGCGCGGTACAGCCGAAACCGTAGATACCGCTACGTCGCGGAGTCTTCCGGCCGGGGTAGCGCGTAGAGCGCCATCCGGCGATTGCTCATGTCGTGCTCGCCGAGGAATGTGCAGCCGGCGAGTTCGCACACCCGCCGCGCCTTGGCGTTCCGATGGTCGGGGTCGAACAGGATTCGGCGACAACGGGGTTCGAGCTCGAAGATGCTGACCACGATGCGCGGCAGCAGAAACGGACCAAGGCCCTTGTTGCCAGCGCCAGATCGGCGATGGCCGCGTGCACGCCAATGTCGTTGGCGTCGGCCTGATATCGGGTCGCGATGGAATCCTTTGCCGCGCGGTACACCTCGACGTAGCCGCCGGGTTGGTCATGCAAACAGCCGACGAAGGGCGGGGAGTAGTTGCCCTCGAGCTGGGCCTGCAGGTATTTGCGCCAGCGCTCCACCGGCCACGCCGACTCCCACGTCTCGATCAGATGCGGCATGCTCATCCACGCGGCGATCATCGCGGCGTCGGTGTCCGGATCGACGAGGCGCAGTGCGTAGGGCTCGGTCAGTATCGGCGGGGGCGGCGGAGGGGCGTTGCGGACTTCGTCGGTAAGCCCTTCGGTCAGCTCGCGGGGCAGGATCGAGACAGTTTCAGTCATGTCGACCCCGTTACCGCCCCGCGCTTCGGCTAAGGGGCGCGGCTCTCTTCGCGCGTTCCGCGCTCATCGACCGACGCTCCGGCTAGTGGGCGCGGCTCTCTTCGCGCGTTCCGCGCTCATCGACCGACGCCCGGCGGCCCCGCGAAGGCCTGGGCGATCTGCAGCCAGTGCTGCGCATCGTCACCCTCGGT
>NZ_JBATXN010000224.1:0-14879 GCF_049673265.1 Mycobacterium sp.
CACCAAGCTCGACGGGATTCCTTCGCAGGTGCTGGCCGGCGCGCTCGAGCAGGCCAAAGATGCGCGCCTGACGATTCTCGAAGTGATGGCCGAGGCCATTGACGGGCCCGACGAGATGAGCCCGTACGCACCACGGGTCACCACAATCAAGGTGCCGGTGGACAAGATCGGCGAAGTGATCGGCCCCAAGGGCAAGATCATCAACGCCATCACCGAGGAAACCGGCGCGCAGATCTCCATCGAGGACGACGGCACGGTGTTCGTCGGCGCCATCGACGGACCTTCGGCGCAGGCCGCGATCGACCGGATCAACGCGATCGCCAACCCGCAGCTGCCTAAGACCGGCGAGCGGTTCCTCGGAACGGTGGTCAAGACCACCGACTTCGGTGCGTTCGTGTCACTGCTGCCCGGCCGCGACGGGCTGGTGCACATCTCCAAGCTCGGCAGAGGCAAGCGCATCGCGAAGGTCGAGGACGTCGTCAACGTCGGCGACAAGTTGCGCGTGGAGATCGCGGACATCGACAAGCGCGGCAAGATCTCGCTGGTGCTCGTGGACGAAGACGCCGGAGAATCCGGCAACGGTGACACAGCAAGTGCCGCAACGGAGACGTCGCCTTCGGAAGCCGATGCCGCGACGGCCAGCAGTTAGCCCGGGAACGCAGCCGCTGCGACGCGGCCGCCACAGCGCCGAGCCTTCCACTGCGTTCCGCCGCACCACCCTGCCCGGGGGCTTGCGCGTCGTCACCGAATACCTGCCCGGGGTGCACTCCGCCTCGGTCGGTGTGTGGGTGGGCGTCGGATCGCGCGACGAGGGCGCGACGGTGGCCGGCGCCGCGCACTTCCTGGAGCATCTGCTGTTCAAGTCCACCCCGACGCGCACAGCTGTCGACATCGCGCAGGCGGTGGATGCGGTCGGTGGTGAGCTGAACGCGTTCACCGCCAAGGAGCACACCTGCTTCTACGCGCATCTGTTGGACAGCGATTTGGAGTTGGGTGTCGACTTGGTGGCTGACGTGGTGCTCAACGGACGCTGCGCCACCGACGATGTCGAGGTCGAGCGCGACGTCGTGCTCGAGGAGATCGCCATGCGTGATGACGACCCCGAGGACGCGCTCGGCGACATGTTCCTGACGGCACTCTTCGGCGACCATCCGGTGGGCCGCCCGGTGATCGGCAGCGCGAAGTCGGTCTCGGCGATGACGCGCGCTCAACTGCATTCGTTTCACACGCGGCGCTATACACCCGAGCGGATGATCGTCGCCGTGGCCGGCAATGTGGATCACGACGACGTGGTGGCGTTGGTCCGCGAGCATTTCGGGTCGCGCTTGGTCAGGGGTCGCCGGCCGCTGCCGCCGCGCAAGGGCACCGGCCGGATCAACGGTCGTCCGCACCTGACATTGGCCAATCGCAATGCCGAGCAGACCCACGTCTGCCTGGGAGTCCGCACGCCGGGCCGGCACTGGAAGCACCGCTGGGCGCTCTCGGTGCTCAACACCGCACTCGGTGGTGGTTTGAGTTCGCGTCTGTTCCAACAGGTTCGGGAATCCCGCGGTCTGGCGTACTCGGTTTACTCATCGGTGGACATGTTCTCCGACAGCGGCGCGCTGTCGGTCTATGCCGCCTGCCTGCCCGAGCGATTCGCCGAAGTAGCGCGGGTGACCACCGAGGTGCTCGAGACGGTGGCACGCGATGGCATCACCGAGGCGGAATGCCGGATCGCGAAGGGTTCGCTGCGCGGCGGGCTGGTGCTCGGCCTGGAGGACTCCAATTCGCGGATGAACCGCATCGGCCGTAGTGAACTCAACTACGCTGAGCATCAAACTATCGACCGCACGCTGCAGGAGCTCGACGAGGTCACCGTGGACCAGGTTAATGCGGCAGCCCACCTACTGTTGGGCAAGCCCTACGGTGTGGCCGTCCTTGGGCCGCATCAGTCGAAAAAGTCTCTACCCCAACAGCTTCGAGCGATAGCAGGGTAGCACCGTGGTACTGGGGTTCTGGGATCTCGATGTGCCAATCGTGGGGGCGCCGATGGCGGGTGGCCCCGGCACGCCCGCGCTGGCGGCGGCGGTGTCCAATGCCGGAGGCTTCGGTTTTCTGGCCAGTGGCTATGTGAGTGCGGAGCGCCTCGCGGACGACATCGCGGCCGCACGCGCCGCGACCACCGGTCCGCTGGGCGTCAATCTGTTTGTGCCGCAACCCAGTGTCGCCGACGTCTACGCTCTGGACCACTACGCGGACGCGCTCGACGAGATTGCCGAGCATTACGAAGTCGAGATCGGTCACCCTCGGTTTGGCGACGACGACGGTTGGCAGCAAAAACTCGAAGTAGTGGCCGATTTACGGCCCGAGATGGTGTCGTTCACCTTCGGTGCGCCGCCACCGGATGTGATGCGGTGGTTCGGCGCGCTGGGGATGCTGCTTTTCAACACCGTCACATCGACTTACGAGGCCGGGGTGGCGCTTGCCGCCGGAGCGGACGGTTTGATCGTCCAGGGCCCGGACGCCGGCGGTCACCGCGGCACCTTCGCGCCGGATATGGACCCCGGTCAGGAGTCGTTGCACGAGTTGCTTGCGCGGATCCGCAGCGCGCACAACGTCCCGCTGATCGCAGCCGGCGGACTCGGCACCCCCGAGGACGTCGCCGCCGTGATTAACCGGGGAGCGGTGGCCGCCCAAATCGGCACCGCGCTGCTGCTGTCCGACGAAGCGGGCACCAACGCCGCACACCGCGCCGCGCTGCAACATCCGGAGTTCATCAAAACCATTGTCACGCGGGCATTTTCGGGCCGGTATGCGCGCGGCTTGGAAAACGACTTCACCCGGTTGCTCGACGAAGTGGCGCCGCTTGGTTATCCCGAGGTCAACCAGATGACCGCACCGATCCGCAAGGCCTCGGTCGCGCTGGAGGACCCGCACGGCACCAACCTGTGGGCGGGAACGGCTTACCGGGCCGCGCGCACCGGGCCGGCTGACGACATCATCAAGACCCTCGGCGACGTGTAAGACGATCAGACCTGCGGCTTGCGCTGTGCCCACGGCTTAGCGACTTCCAACTGGCTGGCCACCCGCAGCAGGACGTCTTCGCGCCCGTAGGCGGCTACCAGCTGCACCCCGATCGGCAGGTCAGAGTCGGTCCATTCGACCGGCACGTTGATCGCGGGCTGCCCGCTCATGTTGTAGGGCGGGGTGAAGGGAATGAACTCGCCCGAGCGTGCCATCGCGTCCATCGGGTGATCGGGGTTGTTGACGATGGTGCCGAGCGGCAGTGGAAGCTCAGCCACCGTCGGGGTCAGCAATAGATCCCAGCCATCAGCCCACCAGACTTGCAGTGCGCGGCGGAACCGGCTGGTGGCCGATAGCGCAAGCGCATAGTCGACCGCGCTGAGGTGTGCGCCGTAGACGGCCTGGATGCGGTTCATGGATTCGAACTCGTCGTCGGCGAGGGGGCGTCCGAGCTGTTCTTCGAACCGTCGCAAGCTGAGGCCGATGTTCGTGCTCCACAGGGCGCCGAAGCGCGATATAACCGCCGGATCCTCGAGAGCTGCCGGCCATGCTTCTTCGACGGTATGGCCGAACGATTCCAGCAGCGTTGCGACGGACCGTGCGGCCGCTGTGCACTCGGGTGCGACGGTGCCTCCTTGCGGATGGTGGTCGAGCAGGCCGATGCGTAACCGCCCCGGGTCTGCGCCCACCTCGTCTACATAGGGGCGGGCAGGAGCGGGCGCGATCACGGTGTCACCGACCGCGGGTCCCCGAACGGCGTCGAGCAGCGTCGCCGTGTCGCGCACGGTACGGCTCACGCAAAGCTCAACCGACAGCGCGGATTCGTCGCGGATCGGGCCAAGTGAGATCCTGCCCTGGCTTGGCTTCATGCCGACCAGCCCGCAACACGAGGCCGGGATTCGGATCGAGCCGCCGCCATCGCTGGCGTGTGCGAACGGGACCATGCCACTGGCGACGGCGGCCGCTGCGCCACCGCTCGATCCGCCGGGCGAGCGAGTGATGTCCCACGGGTTGTGAGTCGCGCCCCAGGCGAGCGGCTCGGTGGTCGGCACGCTGCCGAGTTCGGGACTGTTGGTGCGGCCTGCGATCACCAAACCGGCACTGCGGTAGCGGCTGACCAAGGTGGTGTCGGCGTCCGAGATCACCTTCGCGTTTTTCAGCGCAACGTTGCCGTTGCTGATGCGTTGGCCGGCGTAGCCGGCGAACAGGTCCTTGATCAGGAACGGCACACCACGAAACGGCCCGTCGGGCAACTGCGCTCGGGCCGTGTCGCGGGCATGATCGAACCAGCGTATTACGACGGCGTTGAGGACGGGATCGATGCGCTCGATGCGCTCGATGGCGGCTTCGAGCAACTCGAGCGGCGTCACCTGACCCTTTCGCACCAAGACGGCTTGGTCGACCGCATCCATCCAACGGGTGTCATCGGCGAGTGAACTCACGCGGTCTGTGTAGCACGCGACTTACCCGTCAGGCCAGCACGTCCGCCGGTTCGGTGAACGCCAGCCCCAAGTCAGCGGCAACGCGCTGGGCCAGCAGCGCTCCGTCGTGCGTCGAAAGTCCTTTGGCGAGTGCGGAGTTCGAGCGGCAGGCCGCCTTCCAGCCGCGGTCGGCGAGTTCGATGACGTAGGGCATGGTGGCATTGGTCAATGCGAACGTCGACGTTGTTGGCACCGCGGCCGGCATGTTCGCCACGCAATAGAACAGCGTGTCGTAGACGGCGAACGTCGGGTCGTCGTGGGTGGTCGGATGTGAATCGTCAAAGCAACCGCCTTGGTCGACGGCGATGTCAACCAGCACCGCCCCAGGCTTCATATGCGCGACAAGCGAATTCGAGACCAATTTAGGCGCCTTGGCACCCGGCAGCAGCACAGCGCCGATGACCAGATCGGCGTCTTTTACCGCTTGCTCAAGTTCCAAGGCGGTCGAGTAGCGAGTCTGCACCCGCCCGCCGAACACCGTGTCGAGCTCGCGCAGTCTGTTGATGTTGACGTCGAGCACCGTGACCGTTGCGCCCATCCCGTCGGCGACCCGGGCGGCGTTGTGGCCGGCGGTGCCGCCCCCGATCACGACGACCTTGGCCGGCTCGACGCCGGGCACCCCGCCCATCAGCGCGCCGCGCCCGCCGTGGGTGCGCATCAGGTGATAGGCACCGACCTGGGCCGACAGCCGGCCGGCGACTTCGCTCATCGGGGCCAGCAGCGGCAACGAGCCGTCGGCGGCCTGCACGGTCTCGTAGGCGATCGATGTGGTTTCCGAAGCCAATAGTGCTTCGGTGCAGGCCTGAGAGGCAGCCAAGTGCAGGTAGGTGAACAACGTCTGCCCGCGCCGCAGCCGGGCGTATTCGATCGGTGTCGGTTCCTTGACCTTGAGCAACAGCTCGGCCTCGGCCCACACCTCGTCCGCTGTGGCGATCAGTTGCGCGCCCGCGGCCTTGAAATCGCCGTCGGTGAGTGCTGAACCCTCTCCGGCACCGGCCTGGACCAACACCTCGTGACCGCGGCGGGTTAGTTCGATGACGCCGGACGGCGTGATCGCCACTCGGAACTCGTTGTTTTTGGTCTCTGTGGGAATTCCGACGCGCATATCTCAATTCTGAAGAAAGTTCGGCAACTATTCAAAGAAGACGAAGATATATCTATAGAATTACGGTATGCCCGTAGAGAAAACGGAAAGCGGCGGGTCTACCGGGGTGGCATCGAAGGATCTTCGGCCTGCCGTCCTTGACCAGATGGACCGCAGAATTTTGAGCCTGCTGCACGCCGACGCCCGCATCACCAACAGTGCGCTGGCGGCCGAACTCGATATCGCCGCGTCGACCTGTCACGGACGTGTTCGCAGGTTGGTGGAGTTGGGCGTCATCCGCGGCTTTTACGCCGACATCGACCCGGTCGCGGTGGGATTGCCGCTGCAGGCGATGATCTCCGTGAGCCTGCAGTCCCACGCGCGCGGCAAGATTCGCGATTTCATTCAGCAGATTCGGCGCAAACCCCAGGTGATGGACGTGTACTTTCTTGCCGGAGCCGACGATTTCATCCTGCACGTAGCCGCGCGTGACACCGAGGACCTGCGCTCATTCGTCGTCGAAAACCTCAACGCCGACGCCGACGTGGCGGGCACTCAGACGTCGCTGATCTTCGAGCGCCTGCGGGGCGCGGCTCCGATCTAAATGTGCGCTGACCTGGCCGCTAGCCAGGGGATTCCCGATACCGGGGGTACCGGGTATGCTGCTGCGAAGAACGAACTTTAGACATTAGGCTCGATTTGTAAAGCAAGGCAGGGATGCATGATGTTTACGGTCAACGACGATGCTGTCGGTCCGCACCTGTCACGGCGGGGAGCGCCGGCCGATTACGAACGACTGGTCCTCGAAGCGCGCGACGTCGAGTTCGACTGGGCCAAGCTGCCCTTCCACTACGTGCCGGGTGAGCCGTTTGCCACCCACGTCTTCAATGTCCTGCACCTGCTGCTGCCCGCGGGCGAAGAGTTCTTCGTCGACGTGTTCAAAAAGTGCCTGCCGCTGATCAAGGACGACCAATTGCGGCTGGACGTACAGGGATTCATCGGCCAGGAGGCGATGCATTCCCAAGCACACTCCGGTGTGCTGGATTACTTCGCGGCCAACGACGTCGATGTGAAACCGTATACCGACCAAATCGATTGGCTCTTCGCAAAGCTGATCGGTGACCGACCCGGCTGGAGTCTTCGACGGCGGCGCAGCTGGTTGCTCGAGCAGGTGGCGATCGTGGCGGCGGTCGAGCATTACACGGCGATCTTGGGCGAGTGGATTTTGGATACCCCCCAGCACGACGCGATCGGCACCGACCCGGTGATGCTGGATATGCTTCGCTGGCATGGTGCCGAGGAAGTCGAGCACAAGGCCGTCGCCTTCGACGTGATGAAGCATCTACGGGCCGGGTACTTCCGGCAGGTGCGTACCCAGTTGGTGGTCACGCCGATGATGCTGCTGATGTGGGTGCGCGGGGTTCGGTTCATGTACTCGGTGGACCCGCAAGTGGCGCCGGGAACCAAAGCGCGCTGGCGGGATTACTTCAACGCCGCGCGACGTGGCCTGGTGCCTGGGCCGCTGCGGTTCATCCGGGTTATCGGCTCCTACTACAAGCCGAATTTCCATCCGTCACAGCTGGGCGGGGTCGAGCGGGCCGTCGATTACCTTGCCGTCTCGCCCGCCGCCCGCGCCTCCCATTGAGCGGAGAGGAATCGATGACCCGCGCCGGCGACGATGCAGTGGGGGCACCCCCAGCCGCGGAGCGGCGAGGGGGACGAAGCGATGAGGAGGAGCGGCGCCATGAGCATTAGCCCAGTGACCGCGTCCGACGGCGTCACGCTGGCCGTACACGCCTATACAGAGATCGACCCGAAGCGGCCGACCGTATTGGCGATTCATGGCTATCCGGACAATCACCACCTGTGGGACGGCGTTGCCGCCCATCTCGAAGGCCGATACAACTTCGTCGCGTACGACGTGCGTGGCGCCGGCGAATCGGATCGCCCGTCGGCCCGGTCGGGTTACCGCTTCCCCCAACTGATTTCGGATGTCAGTTCGGTGATCGACAGCTTGGGCGTTGGCCGGGTGCACTTGCTGGCCCACGATTGGGGCTCGATTCAGGGCTGGGCCGCGGTGACCGACGATGCAGTGATGAGCAAGATCGCGTCGTTCACGTCGATTTCGGGTCCGCATTTGAACTATGCGGGCAAGTTCTTGCGGTCAGCGCGCAGTCCGCGCGGCGTCTTTGACGTGGTCAGGCAGTTCATGGCGTCGGGATATATCTGGTTCTTTCTGTGTCCCGGCCTACCGGAACTGATGATTCGGTCCGGGTTAGGCGTGAAAGTCATTGAGGCGTTTGGGCGTATCGGCAACTCCAGCACCCGGACCCAGGACGCTGCGCCAGTACGGTCAACGGGCGACTACGTCAACGGTCTCAACCTGTACCGGGCCAACATGCCCGGTCCGTTTCTGGCCCCCGGCGCGCAACTGCCCCATACCAACGTTCCGGTCCAGCAGTTGGTGCCTCGGATGGACCTCTTCGTCACTCCCGCGCTGCAACGGTTCACCGGCTCAATCCCGCCCCGGGGCAGAGTCGTTCCGATCGAAGGCGGGCATTGGGTGGTGACCTCGCGTCCTGACGTTATCGCCCGGCTGGCCAGCGAATGGATTGACCGCGTCGTCAGCGGCGCGGCGGCGCCGAGCACATCTGTGGTGGGCACCGGGCGCCGTGACGTGCGCGGCAAGCTCGCCTTGGTGACCGGGGCGGGCGCCGGGATAGGCCGGGCCACCGCGATCGAACTGGCCCGCAAAGGCGCCCGAACTGTGGTGATCGTCGACCGCGATCTGGATGCGGCGAAGGAGACCGCGGCTGCCGTGGAGGATGCCGGCAGCGATGCCGCCGTTTATCAGGCCGACGTCGGCGACGACACCGCGATGAATACGCTTGCCGCACAAGTCAACGACGAGCACGGCGTGGTGGACATCCTGGTGAACAACGCCGGCATCGGGATGGCGGGTCGGTTCCTCGAGACGACACCTGCACATTGGGACAACATCTTGGCGGTGAACCTGCGCGGCGTGCTCAACGGAAGTCGCGCGTTCGGCACGCAGATGGTCGAGCGCGGCCAGGGCGGAACCATCATCAACGTGTCGTCGGCCGCGGCGTTCCTGCCGTCGAAGTCGATGATCGCCTACGGCACGACGAAGGCGGCGGTGCTGGCGTTCAGCGAATCATTGCGCGCCGATCTGGCCGATGAAGGCATCACCGTCACGGCGGTGTGTCCCGGGTTCGTCAACACGAATATCGCCAAAAGCACCGTTTACGCCGGGATGTCGGCCGACCAGCAGGAGCGCGCCCGCAACAAGGCAGACGCCGTGTACCGTCGTCGCAATTACACGCCGGAGGCCACCGCCAAGGCGATCGTCAAGGCCGTGAAAACGGGCCCGCCCGTGTTACCGATCGCCGCTGAATCCCGGGTCGGCTACGCGCTGCGCCGTATCAGTCCCTCGCTGGTCCGGTTGTTCGCGCGCTATGACCTTCGGCAAAGGTAAGGCTGTTGTGATGCAATCGATCTGGGCCAGCCGGCCCGCCGATATCTACGGTCGCCGCAAGCGAGATCGTCTCTACACGGCGTTGTGGGGTCTTGGCGTGGTGCTCGGCGGGTTCGCGTCGGCGACTCGATGGAAGCCGTCGCGGGTAGTTCCGGTGGGGCGGACGCGCACCGCCGTCGTCACCCAACGCGAGCTCGTCGCACCGGATGTGGTCGCATTGACGCTGGCCGACCCGGACGGCGGATTGCTTCCGTCCTGGACGCCTGGCGGGCACATCGACGTCCAGCTGCCGTCGGGCCGTCGTCGCCAATACTCGCTGTGCGGTCCGCCCGGACGCCGGACCAACTACCGCATCGCGATACGCCGCATCGCTGATGGCGGCGGCGGCTCGATCGAGATGCACGACGCATTCGAGGTCGGCGACTCGCTGGTCTTCGAAGGCCCGCGCAACGCCTTTTATCTCGGCGGCCACGAGCATGATGTGCTGTTCGTCATCGGCGGAATCGGCGTGACACCCATTCTGCCGATGATACGCGCGGCGCAGCAGCGCGGAATCGATTGGCGCGCAGTCTATGCCGGCAGTAGCCGGCAATACATGCCGCTGCTCGATGAGGTGGTGTCGGTGGACCCCGACAGGGTCACGGTATGGGCCGACGACGAGCGGGGGCGGTTCGCTACCGCCGACGAATTGCTGATCGACGCCGGACCGATGTCCGCGGTGTACGTGTGTGGGCCGACGCCGATGTTGGAGTCGGTGCGCATCGCCCGCGACGCGCGCACGAACGCGCCGCTGCACTACGAGCGATTCAGTCCGCCACCCGTCGTCGACGGCATCCCGTTTCAATTGGAACTTGCGCGATCTCAGCGGGTGTTCGACGTTGCTGCCAATCGCTCGGCGCTCGACGTCATGCTCGATGAGGATCCGACGACCGCATATTCCTGCCGGCAAGGATTTTGCGGCACGTGCAAGGTCAAAGTGCTTAGCGGACAGGTCGACCGCCGCGGCCGCACGGCAGAGGCCGATGACGAGATGCTTGTGTGCGTATCCCGTGCTAGCGGCGGTCGTGTGGTGATCGACGCCTGAGGATGCGTTCTGCGTCGCGAGGCGTCGCAATCAGGTTAGCCCGTGTTGCAGCCGTGTCCTTCGATGGTCCAGTCGGACTCGGCTCCACTCATCGCGTCGGCGTCGGCTGCCGCCAGCGTATCCCCGTGACCGCCGGCGTAGCCCGCATTGTTTGTGGGGTCGGGATCGGTGGCCAGGCTCACGCAGTGGTTGGAGAAGGCCACCACCTTGCAGCTGTTGTCCTTGGCGAGGTTGTTGCACCCCGACACGGCATCGTTTTGGGCTTCGAGTTGGCTAGACGCGTTGTACTCCAAGCGGGCTTTGCCGGTTGTCGTCGAGTAGGCGATTGCTGCCCAGGCGTCTCCGCTGGGTGCAGCATTGGCTGGCGGCGCGATCAGCAACCCTGCCGCTGGTAGTAGCGCAGCCGTGATTATGGCTTTGAGCATGTTTGGACTCCTTTCTAAGCCAGACAACCTATTAAGCGCCTGTGAACCTCCTGAGGGAGGGCTTTTCAACAATCCAGTGGCTGATAACTCCTTTTTCGCGGCGACGGTGTCGCGCTGACAAGTGGTTCTTCGCGTTTTCACAGCGACGGTGTCGCGCCCGACTGGGCCGCTTTGTACCTGGACCCGCTACATCGGGCCGCAATCACCGGATCCGCAGCAGATAACCCGTTTCAATGCAACGCATCTCGCCGAGTACATGGGGGTCATGATGCTAGGCCAAAACCCCGCACGCAGCGGGTCGGCAAATCATAAAATAGGACTGAACAGCGGGAATAACGACTTGGCAAAGCTTAAGCGTCGTCGCACCCTGGCCAACTACCTATCGTTTGCTGACCGGTCGAGTACGCCGGCTCTCGGCGCAGAGGTAGCTGCCACCTCGAGACGTTGCCGGGGCGGCGGATCCGGTAAGTGCCGGTTGTGGAGCACCGGACTGTGCATGAATCGGGGACTGCCAGAGCCCGGGCTAGGCTACAAGTCATGCGGGTAGCGGTGTTGGGATCGAGGGGCAAAGTCGGCGCGACGATGGTCCAGGCGGTACAGGATGCCGAGGACATGAGCTTGTCCGCGGAGGTCGACGCCGGAGACTCACTGAGCCTGCTGACCGACAACAAAACCGAGGTCGTCATCGACTTCACCCATCCCGATGTCGTAATGGAGAATCTGAAGTTCCTGATCGACAACGGGATTCACGCTGTCGTCGGAACCACCGGCTTCACCGACGAACGGCTGCAACAGGTGCGGGCGTGGCTGGCTGCCAAACCGGGTGTCTCGGTGCTGATCGCCCCCAACTTTGCGATCGGGGCGGTGCTTTCCATGCATTTCGCCAAGCAGGCTGCGCCCTTCTACGAGTCGGTCGAGGTCATCGAACTGCATCATCCGCACAAGGCGGACGCCCCATCGGGAACCGCGGCCCGCACGGCCGCGTTGATCGCCGAGACTCGAAAAGAGTTGCCGCCCAACCCAGATGCCACCACCACAAGCTTGCCGGGCGCCCGAGGCGCCGATGTCGACGGTGTCCCGGTTCACTCGGTCCGGCTGGCCGGGCTGGTGGCGCATCAGGAAGTGTTGTTCGGCACCGCGGGGGAGACCCTCACAATCCGCCACGACAGCATCGATCGCACCTCGTTCGTGCCCGGCGTGCTGCTGGCGGTACGCCGGGTCGCCGACCATCAGGGCCTGACGGTGGGAATTGAATCTCTGCTTAACCTGCAATGACCAGCACGCCCAGGCGCAATGTGCGCCTTCAGCTGATGATCGCGTTCATGTGCGCGGCGCTGCTGGTGTATCTCGCGTTGCTCGGTCGGACCGCCGTGCTGATGATCGCCTCCGGGCATGCGGTCGCTGTCGTCTTGGGTATCGCGCTGTTGATCTTGCCGGCCATCGGTCTCTGGGCGATGATCGCCACTTTGCGCGCTGGCTTCGCCCACCAGAAGCTGGCCCGGCTCGTCGCCGAAGAAGGGATGGAGCTCGACGTGAGCGCGTTGCCGCGACGGCCGTCCGGGCGCATCGAGCGCGACGCCGCCGACGCCCTTTTCGACACGGTCCGTACCGAGTTGGACGACGACCCGCAAGACTGGCGGCGCTGGTACCGGCTGGCGCGCGCCTACGACTATGCCGGGGATCGCGGCCGCGCGCGGGAAACGATGAGGACAGCCTTAGAGTTACACCGAGAAATGCAGGGTCGCGAATGAGCAAGACGCTATTGGTAATTCACCACACCCCGTCACCGGCAACCCGCGAGTTGCTCGAAGCCGTGCTCTCGGGAGCCAACGACCCCGAGATCGACGGGGTGGACGTGGTGGTGCGGCCGGCCCTTGCGGCGACCGTGCCCGACATGCTCAACGGGGACGGCTATTTGTTCGGCACTACAGCCAATCTCGGTTACATGTCCGGGGCGCTCAAGCACTTCTTCGACACCGTGTACTACCCGAGTTTGGATCATGTGGCGGGCCGCCCCTACGGCCTCTGGGTACACGGCAACAACGACACCGTCGGTGCGGCGACTGCGGTTGAAAAGGTGGCCACCGGAATGGCACTGGCCAAAGCCGCCGACGCACTGGAGATCACCGGCGCAATCGACGCCGGAGTCCGAGAGCGTGCTTATGAACTAGGAGGCACGCTCGCCGCGACGCTGATGGAATGACCCTCACTTTTTCTTAACCGCGGGGAGCATTCTGAACGTCATGAGCCTGCCGGCTATCTGCGTCAGCGCGTGGTCGCTCCGCACCCGGTGTGCGGCCGCTTTAGACGCGGCGCGGCCAAAGTCGTTCGGGGAGCCGAGGTTTGCGCCAGTCGTGAGTCGACCTTCGCCCTGACCTATGGGTCGATATGCGTTGGCACGCTGCTCAATATGGGGTCGCCCTTGGGTGGATCGTTGGCGCTCATGGTGTAGCAGTCGGTCTCAGCGGGATTCAGAATCCCGTTCGTGTAGTACATCAAGCAGCGCTCCCACATCCCGTCGGGGTCGATGGGGTCGTCGCACATCTGTGCAAAGGGATGCCCCGCCCATCCCGGGTTGATGCAGCCTGCGCTCGCCGGGGACGCCGTGGCGGTCAGCCCGCCTGCCATCAGCATGGCAGCGAATCCTCCGATGATGAAACGCTTCATAAACCTCTCCTTTTCTCGAAGGGGTGCTGGCTCAATCGTCGATGTGCGTCGGCGGGTCCTTGACGGCGAGACCCCAGGGGTGTGGGTCGGGACCCATTACATCGCAGCGCCTGTCGGTCCGGCTGTAACTGTCGTTGTTGGACGAATTCCAGACCACGCAGCGTTGCCAAGTACGGTCAGCCGGGCTGGGTCCGTCGCGTTTGCTAACAGAGATCTCCCCGTATTGGCGGCCAGCGCTGGCGGGGGGCGCTGAGCCGATCAGGCCGAAGGCCATCACCGCGACGGTCCATCCTGCGAAGATGTATTGCTTGATGGCTCACCCCTTTACGTCGCGCTGGCAATGAACTTACTGGTTATGTGGACCGCGTTTGCTGAGTTTGCCCGAAGTTTGCTGAGCCGCCCAGCCGCAGTCACGGTCGCCACCCTGTTGAGCAAGTGCGCAGGCGCGGCGTCCGAGCGGTTATCCCGCGATTTAGGACCCGAGCCTCGACCACGAGGCGGCCCGGCCATACGCTGACTGCGACGTTGATGGAGGACCGTACGTGACGCACATGCCGGATGGCCCGGCTTCTCCTTGGGCCGCTTCGCGGCCCGCATCGTCGCCGGGCAGGGTGACCGAGATTCCGCGCGGTGCTAACCCGTTCCCGATCACGGGTGTCTCCCGGGACCGCGATGGCGTTCCGCGTTACGACAATCTGCCGGCGACGCTGCTGGACATGCTCGCCGAGCATGTCGCCAAAAGGCCCAATAGTGAAGCGGTCACCGAACTCGGCGTCCAACGCTTGACTTACCAACAGTTGTGGGACGCCGCCGCGCGAGTGGCTGGCGGTTTGCGGGCGGGCGGTCTACAACCAGGTGAGCGGGTCGCGGTGCGGTACCCGGCGGGCATCAACTGGGTGTTGGCGTTCTGGGGCACCGTGATGGCTGGCGGCGTGGCGGTGCCGGTGAACACTCGATCGGCCGAACCGGAGGTCGCGTTCGTGCTCTCCGATGCGGGCGCGCGAGCGGATTTGGCCGCCGACGCACCGCTGCCCGACGGCGACCCCTATGTGGCGCAAGGGCTCGATGCCGCTGACATCGCCGCGATCTTTTACACCTCTGGCACCACCGGCCGGCCCAAAGGCGTTCCGACCACCCACGAGGCGTTCTTGACCAACGCCGAGAACATGCTGCGCTGCGTGGGCCCCGAGCGGGACATCGCTGAGGACTTCCGCACGCTGATCTCGGTGCCGCTCTTCCATGTCACCGGCTGCAACTCGCAATTGCTCACTGCGGCCTACGTGGGCGGGACGTCTGTGATCATGCCCGCGCTGGATCTCACACAGTTGATCAAGACACTGGCTGACGAGCGGATCTCATCCATGGTGACCGTTCCCGCTGTCTACGCATTGTTATTGCGGCACAGCGACTTCGGTGACGCCGACATGTCTGCTGTGCGCTGGGTCGGGTATGGCGGTGCGCCGATCGCGCCGTCGTTGGTCAAGGCCGTGCAGGTTGCTTTCCCGCAGGCCGCCGTGTTCAACGGCTACGGCATGACCGAAACCGCGTCGCTGATGACGGTGCTGCCAAACTCCGACACCGTCGGACACGCCGACTCGGTCGGTTATGCCGTGCCCTCGGTGGATCTCGGCGTTGT
>NZ_JBATXN010000225.1:0-5718 GCF_049673265.1 Mycobacterium sp.
GCGATTCGCTGGGTTGGGCAACCGACTATCAGGTGAAGGACACCTCGTCGCAACCGCGTGAGCTGCCGGTGATCAACGACTTGGGCTGGCAGCTGAGCGAGGCCACACACTGGCGTGACGGCCTGCCGCGGATGGTGAACACGCTCGCTAAGGCAGGCGCTTCGGGAACTGGCGTCCTCGACGCCGAAATCGACATATTGCGGGTATACCTCGACACATCGCGCTACCAGCTTCTCGCGCAGTACCCGGACATCGACACGGGGTTGCTGCTCAACTGCCTGCTGCTGGCCGCCACCGAGGCGATCGCCACCGGCAACCCGGTGAATGCGAATTATCACTTCGCCTGGTTCCAAATGCTCAGTACGCCACCGGCTAGCGGATGGAAAGCTGGCCCGTAGGGCACCGCGCGAGCGTGGGCGAGAATGAATTGACGCTGGTCGGAGGGGTCGAGATACTGTCATGATGCCGGGGTCGGGCAGACGCGCCCAGCTAAGCGACAAGGATCTCGTCGAATCGGTTCTGCGTGAGCTGAGCGAGGCGGCCGACAAGTGGGAAGCGCTGGTCGGCCAGGCTGCGACGATCACCTACAGTGTCGATCTCGGCGATATTCAGGCGGTCGTA
Source organism: Mycobacterium sp. (assembly GCF_049673265.1). GTDB lineage: Bacteria > Actinomycetota > Actinomycetes > Mycobacteriales > Mycobacteriaceae > Mycobacterium. The sequence goes on from NZ_JBATXN010000225.1 coordinate 622, forward strand.
AACTCCGACGGCAGGTTGGTGGAATTGGCTTTGCATCCGAGTGTTGTGTCCGGATACACCCATGGCGAGCTGGCCGACAGGTTGAACCTCGCGATCGCAGCATTGCGGGAAGAAGCCGAAGCCGAAAACGAGGCGCGTTACGGGGGAGCGCTCCAGTGACATGGGATCCGTTGTCGCACAATGCAGTTGAGTTGCTGACTCGCGGACACAACCTCTACGGCGCCGGCCAAGCCGATACGCGGGTTACCGAGACGCCGCAGGACCTTCGGGAGCATGCGGACCGGCTCGCCCACATCAACGCCCTGGGGATCGGGGGGGCGGCGGCCAACCGTCGGATGGTCGCTGGATTGCGTGACAGCGCAGCGGACGACAGCGAACTGGCTGCCGTACTGGCCGCTGCCTACGCCGATCATGCCGTGGGCCGGCTGGGCGCCCGCCGAGTGCTCGACGATGCGCGCAGCGACTCGATGCCGGCAGCTGATACGCCACTCGGGCACCAGGAAGCATTGGCGCGCATGGTCGCTCGGCTACGTGAGCAGCGCCACTACCTACATCGCTCGCTCCGCAACTCGCACCTGCTAGCGCGTCGGCTCCGGCGACTGGCCTACCTGCGCCAGCGACACACGTCGGGAGCTGCGCTGCCGCTCGGCGCGGTTCGGTATGGCACAGTCCAGTATGTAAATGCCTTCGTACCAGGGCATGTCAGGCAGCGAATCGCGGCTGCGCTGGATCACCTGGGCATCACCGATCCAGCCGCTCGTCGCAAGTGGATTCGCGGATACGAAACGTTGATAGCCAGGGAATCGGGCGGTCGACCGTCGGTGGTCGCGTCCGAACCGGCGACGACACGCGGCGCCATCCAGGCCGACGGGCGGGGCCTGGGCTTCGCCCGAGGCATCGCCCAGACGATTCCGGCGACGTTCGCGCGCTACCACCAACCGGGCACGTCGACCAACATCTACGATCCGGTGGCCAATATCTGCGCCTCGATGAACTACGTGATTCATCGCTACGGCGTCAGCCGCGACGGCCACAATCTCGCCGCGATGGTGCAGCAGGCGGATGCACATCGAGCGCCGAAAGGATACTGACCGTGCCGCTCAATCTCTCCAACCGAGACCAGAATTCGGGACACCTGTTCTACAACCGCAGATTGAAGGCTGCGATAACCCGGTTCTCGGTGCGGATGAAGCACGACGACCGCAAACAACAAGCGGCGGTGGCGTTGTCCATGGTGTTCGTTGTTATCGGCATCGGCTGGATGGCGCTGCTGCACGTCATGAAACCCGCCGGTCTGGTCGGCCAGTCGGCGATCATCGGCAATCGTGACACCGGCGCGGTCTACGCGAAGATCAACGGGCGGCTATACCCGGCACTCAACCTGACGTCCGCGCGGCTTGCCGTTGGTAACCCCGCCACGCCCACCTGGGTCAAGGCATCCGAGATTGCCAAGTACCCAACCGGGCCGATGATCGGTATTCCAGGTGTGCCCGACAGCCTCACCGTCACACCGAGTTCCGTGTCGTCGTGGTCGGTATGCGACACCGCGCCCAACCGCGGGACCGGCGCACCGCCGCTGGTGACATCGATCGCCGGAGAGCTGTCAACGGCGGGACGAGCAGCTGCCATGGGTCCGTCGCAGGCTGTCCTGGTCACCCATAAGAACGCGACCTATGTGATCTGGGGCGGGCAACGGTCGCAGATCGACGCAGGCGAGCGAGCCGTCACCTTCAACCTAGGCCTCGATCCGGGCGTCACCCATCCGGTCGAAATCTCCAACGCGCTCTTCGACGCGATGCCGGCGACCGAACCTCTTGTGGTCCCGGCGATTCCGGAGATAGGAACACCGTCGCGGTGGCTGCCCGGGTCGACGGTCGGCAGCGTGCTGCAAACCCAAGACGCCAATGGAGCCGTCACCGGCTTCTACGCACTGCTACCCGATGGCGGGCAGAAGATCACCAGCTTCGTCGCTGATCTGCTCCGCACCGCGCTCGCCCAGGGCTCAGCCACGCCGACGTTGATCTCGCCGGACAAGCTGATCCACATTCCCACCGTCGAGGTGCTCGACGTCGGCTATTACCCTTCGGGCAAGCTGAATTTCATTGACACAGCGGTGAATCCGGTCACTTGCGTCGCGTGGCAGAAGCAGTCCACCGACCCGCAGGCCACCATCTCCATCTACAGCGGGCGCGGACTGCCGGTCCCGATCGGAATGGACCCGCGCCTCGTGCGGCTGGTCCGAGACGACCGCCAGCCGGATTCGGTGGAGGCTGACCAGGCGCTGGTGCTACCCGGGGCGGCGAACTTTGTCGCAACAACCAGCGGTGTCGCCACCTCGGACAGCCGTGAAAGCCTGTATTGGCTTTCGCCGCAGGGCGTTCGGTTCGGAATTCAATGGGAGCAGCAGACCCTGGATCCGCTTGGGCTGAATGCGGCCAGCGCTGTGCAAGCGCCTTGGCCGATCGTGCGCACTTTCGCGGCCGGGCCGGCCATCAGCCATGACGGCGCCCTACTGGCTCGCGACACCATCACCGGGGGCGGCGCCGTTGCGCCGATCCCGGAAGCTAACCGACAGCTGGGAGGTTAGGCATGTCCAAACGCGGATTCGTACGGGGAATGCGAAAGCCGGCGCCGACCGTCCCGCCGGTGCGGGTGGCGGTCGCGCCGCCGCTGGCGTTACCGGAGCGGGAGCCACGCAACATCCTGTTGATGATCGCGCTGCCCGCGCTGTTGGTCGGGATCATCGGCACGCTCGTGGTGATGTACACGTCCGGTGTTCGGTCGCTGCAGTCCGGGTTCTTCCCGATGGTGGGCCTGGCCGGGTTCGGTGCATTGATGTTCAGCGGCCGCTTCGGCCGAGGACGACGCATCTCGTGGGGCGAGCAGGAGAAGCAACGACGAATCTATCTGCGCCAACTCGACGATGACCGCGACGAGGTGCAGCGCGCCGCCCAAGATCAGCGCCGCAGCCAACTGTTTCTGCACGGCGATCCGCAAAAGCTCGACACGGTTATCGGTGGGCCACGGATGTGGGAGCGCCGGGCCGATGACCCGGATTTCCTCGATGTGCGCCTCGGCATCGGTGTGCAGCAGGCCGCGGACTCGGCGGTGTCGCTGCAGTGGCCCGAAGTGCCGATCGGGGAAGAGCTGGAACCAGTCACCGGCGGCGCGCTGCGCGATTTCATCCTCGAGCAGAGCAAGATTCGCGGAATCGGCAAGGTGCTGAGCCTGCGGTCCAAGCCGGGCTTCAGCTTCATCGGACCCGATCCGGCAGACTTGCACAATCTCGCCCGGTCGATCCTGTGTTCGCTAGCGGTCTACCACACCCCCAACGACCTCAAGCTGATGGTGGTCACCCGTCATCCCCAACTGTGGTCATGGTTGGTCTGGCTGCCGCACAATCAGCACGACGAGATGTTTGATGCTTGTGGGTTGCGCCGCTTGGTGTTTGGCTCCCCGACTGAGTTGGAGGAAGCACTCGACGCCGAGCTGCACCGCAAGGGCCGCGGGCCGTGGACTCCGCCGGTGGGGACCAGCCCGACATCGATGCCCTCACCGATGGAGCCGACGGGGCTGCGGCTGGGCCCGCACTGGGTGATCGTCGACGACAGCGTCGGAACCCCCGAGCAATGGGAGGGTGTGACCGGGCAGAAGGGTATGGCCGGAATCACCGTGCTACGGCTGGCGACTCGGCCCGGCGTCGGCGTTGGCTTCTCCGACGAAGACCAGCGCTTCGAACTACGAGAAGGCCGGCTTTACCACCACGACGCGTTCTATGCGGTAGCCGACATGCTTGCCGAGAGCACCGCCAACCGGTATGCGCGAGCGTTGGCGCGCTGGTCTCCGATGAGCGCCGGCGACTTGTCTGAAACCGACAGCCAGGCAGGTGAATTGCTTCGGGCGTTGGGTATCAACGATCCGCGCCAACTCGACGTCGACCGGCTCTGGGCCGAAAGCCGCGGCCGGGGTGATCCTAAGTGGGCGATGGTGCCGGTCGGGGTGAAGCCCGGCGGCGAGTTGCAGTACGTCATCTTCCGCGCAAAAGACTTCGGCGGCTTTGGTTTCCACTCCGTGGTGGTTGGGACGTCCGGCTCGGGTAAGTCGGAATTCTTCTTGTCACTGTGCAACGGGATCGCGCTGACGCATTCACCGGAATCGTTCATCGTGATCTTCGTCGACATGAAGTTCGAATCGGCCGCCCAGGATTTGGAGGGCCTACCCCACGTCGCGGGCTCGCTGTCCAACCTCGGTAAGGATGATCGTCATCTCGCCGAGCGGATGCGCAAAGCTATCAACGGCGAAATCGCCAGGAGATACCGCCTTTTCAAGGAGGCCGGTGCACGTGATGCTAATGAGTACGAAGAAATGCGGCTCGCCGGTCGAGATCTGGAGCCCGTTCCGATTTTGTTGGTCATCATCGACGAGTATCTGGAGCTTTTCCACCATCACCAGGAGTGGATACAGCTGGTCATCCACATCGGCCAGGAGGGGCGTGGCTGTAACGTCTTCTTCACCCTTGGCGGCCAGCGCCTGGATTTGTCGTCGCTGAGTAAAGCCAAGAGCAACATCGCATTTCGGGTCGCGCTGCGGGCGGAGACCGCCGAGGACTCCCGCGACGTCATCGGTAGCGATGCCGCTTTGCACCTACCGTCGAAGGAGAACGGCTACGCCCTGCTCAAGGTCGGGCCGCGGGACTTGGAGCCGTTCCGGTGCTTCTACCTATCGGCACCCTTCGTACTGCCCAAGAAGGTCACGAACGTCGACCGGACGGTCGACGTGAGCTTCTCGCAGCCGCGTCCGCTCACGTGGGAGTACCAGCCGCTGAGCGCCGAAGATACCGCGGCGTTGGCCGTCGCCGACGAGCCGGAGGAACCCGACGAGTTCCTCTTCCATCCCGACGGGTTCAAGAAGAAGAAAATTCTCGACGTCATCCGCGAGTCGCTGGTGTCCAATTCCGCGCGGCTACCGCACCAAATCTGGCTTCCCCCACTGGAAGTCAGTGAGCCGGTGGACGCGCTGGTTGGCTACTGGCGCGGCAAGCCTTGGCATTTCGACTACGGGCAGAACCCAGGTCTGACCTTCCCGATCGGGAGTGTC
>NZ_JBATXN010000226.1:0-23143 GCF_049673265.1 Mycobacterium sp.
TGTATCGGGGTCCTGAGAAAAACCCATCGCGGTCTGAGTTTCCGCGGACTCGTAGGTGGAGCAGTCCACCGATTCGGTGATGCGGATCTCGTCGACGCGTTCGCAGGATCCGCTGAGCACCATGCCAACCAAGTTCGTCATCCCGGGGTGCGCTCCGCTGCCGAATATCGTTGAGCCACCGCGCTCGCAGGCGTCGAGAATCCGCTGCCGATCCTGCGGCGTCTGCTTGCCGCCGGTGATCCAGGCCGCGCTGGAGCACACGTTGACACCCGACTCCAGCAGCCGCACCAGCTCATCGACGCCTGCCCACAACGGGTTATAGCAACACGCGTCGGGCCGCAGTGCCAGCAGCGCGTCGATGTCGTTGGTGGCCTTGACTCCGGTCGGCTCCGGCCAGCCGGACAGTTCGGCGGCGTCGACACCGACCTTGTCTCGGCCGTGGGCGTAGACGCCGACCAGTTCCATGTCCGGTCTGCCGATGATGGCGTGCAACGATCGCCGCCCGATGTTGCCGGTGGTCCACTGGATCACCCGAAACGGACAGTCTGCGCTGATCGTGCTCATCGGGGTCTCCTTTTCCGGTTGCGCCCAACGGTGGGCTTAGGCGTCCAACCGGGTGAATTGGTCCTGTCGGTACTGCTCGACACAGGCGGCTCGCCGGATCTTGCCGCTCGTGGTGGTGGGAATCGACCCGGGGGGTACCAGAACGAGGTCCTCAACGTTCAGGCCGTGCGCATTGGAAATCGCTGAGGTGACATCGCTTTTCACCTCACTGAGCCAGCGCATCGCCTCCTCGTTGGAGTGGCCGCGCTTCTTGAGTTCGATGACGGTGACCAGCTTCTCGGTACTGTTGACCGGAACCGATATCGCCGCGACCCGACCCCCCGTGATCTCTTGGACCGTAGCCTCGATGTCCTCGGGGTAGTGATTACGCCCACGAATGATCAGCAGATCCTTGATGCGGCCGACAATAAATAGCTCTCCGGAGAAGATGAAACCCATATCGCCGGTTCTTAGCCACCCCCCGTCAGGAGTGTCCGGCGACGGGTCGACGAGCGTGGCGCCGAAGCAACGCTGCTCCTCCGGCGGTTTGCGCCAGTAGCCGTCGGCGACATTGGCGCCATGTATCCAGATCTCGCCGACCAAGCCCTCCGGGCACACCCGGTTTGAGTCGTAGTCGACGATTCGTAGCGTGGGTGATTGCGGCACTTTGTATTTGACCAGTACTGTGCCTGTTCCGGCCGCGCACCGCTGAGCGCGGTCCGCGGACAGCTCCCCGAGATCGAAGTGAACTGCCCCCGATGATTCACTCCAGATACCAGCCGCGACGAAAACGGTGGCCTCCGCCAAGCCATACGACGGACGTAACATACGGTCCTGAAAATTGAAGTGAGCAAACCGATCAGCGAAACGTCGCAGTGTGGCTGGCTCGACACGCTCAGCACCGCTGATGATGCCCAGCACCCCGCCGAGATCGAGCCCGGCCAGGTCACTGTCAGTTGTTTTGCGAGCGGCCAAATCAAAGGCGAAGTTGGGCGCCGCTGACCATGCATGAGGACTCTCGGCCAGCGATCGCACCCATCTGGCCGGCAATTCCAAGAACGAAATCGGACTCGTCAGCTCGACGCGATGGCCGTTCAGGATTGGCGCGCAGATTCCCAGCATCAAACCCATGTCGTGGTATAGGGGCAACCACGACACCATGGTGGTATCAGATGGGGCGACAAGCTCGGCGTCCGCGAAGAAACCGCGCATCAGCTGCTCGAGATTCGCCTGGAGATTGCGGTGGGTGATCATAACCCCGGTCGGCAGCCGGGTGGAACCCGAGCTGTACTGCAAATATGCGACGCTCGGCAAATCAGCTGTGCCAGAGCCTATTCCGCCATCGACTTCCAGATTCATCGAATCGATTTCGACGATCTTTGGAACAGTATCCAGACGTGCTTGATCAACGTATTCGGCGATGTCTTCGGCGACCCCGGACGTTGTGAGAACAACGGAGGGCGACGTATCGGCAAGGATTGCACTGACACGGTCATGAGTCGAGCCGCGGTGCGGCAGCGGCAGCGGAACTGCGATGAGCCCCGCCTGTATGCAGCCCAGAAATGCCGCAACGTAATCGAGGCCCTGGGGAGCCAGTATCACTGCCCGGTCTCCGGCCGATCCATAGGGGCGGAGCTCGCCGGCGAGATTTAGTGTTCGGCGGGACAACTGCGACCACGTGAGACTCTCGCGGACACCCGCCCAGTCGTCTTCATAATCGGTAAAAGTGAACGCCACGTCATGGGGCCGCAGGCTGGCGCGCCCGTGCAGCATGGCGAGAAGAGGGGGCGGAGACATACCGTCAGTGGTCCGCTTCGCCTGCGCCGTGGGACAACACGGACATCGCACCGGCGAGGATCTGCGAGAACGGGTCAGCGCCGCCGCCGAATGTCGCCTGGTTGGCCGGCGCGGTGACTTCGGCTGGGTCGAAGCCTCTCACCGGGTCCACCTGAATCGGAGCGGTCGACGGGTCGTCGTTTCGCGAATAGCCGGCGTTCACTCGGGGGATCAGGATTGCGTCGAGCTTATTCAGCGTGTCCTCCGGGATCCCGATGTATTTCAGCGGCATCACAAGAGGAAGGTGCTTCTCCGGGACCATGATCGTCGTGTCTTTCGCGCCCCTGGAGTTGATGGTGGTTCTGATGTTCTGCGGCGGCACCATGCTCTTGTTCGTGAATGCCACCGCGGTGTGACCGGTGGCCAGACCCATAAGCGTGTTGGCGAGAGCGAACATGTTGTCCGGCCGGTCGGGGAAGTCTGCGATGGAGTCGTACGCGGCCACGAACCGGTTGGTGTCGTACTGGCTCTCGTACGGCGGCGGCATGGTGTAGTCGAGCGCGGGAACAACGCTGCCGACCGGGAATGTGGCGGTCAGGAAACTCTGACCGAAGGCGTGATGCCCGATGGGGTCGCCGAACGTTGCGAAGTTCAGCGTGTTCGGCGGGGGAGCAGCCGGGTCAGTTGCGAGCCGGGCTTGCGCGCCATCGACCACGAACCCGCCTTCGGACAAACCGATTGCCGTACCGGGCCGACCCGTTTTGATCGCCGCATCGAGGTTGTCTACTCCCGCGTCGACCGACTCCCCGACGCTGGGGCCGTCCATACCCAGGCCTGGGAACAGCTCATCGAGCTTGCCGATGCCCGGGAAGAGTCGCTCTAGTACGTGCCCCTGGACCTGGCCTGCGGGGTAGCGGACGATTTCGCGCTTCTGGCCTGGGAACCATTGGGCGCCTTCCTGGCGGATGTACTCGTCGTAGGGGATTCCCAGCACGTGAGCGCCGCCGAGGGCAAACGCTGTCTGGTCGCCCGGCGCCCCGGGAGTGGGCGGACCGCCGACCGGCGTGTCGTCAGCCGACGCAGCGCCGACGCCGAAACATGTTGTGGCGCTGACAGTTACCAGCGTCGTAACCTTCGCGAGTAGTTTCTTCATACCTACTCCTGACCCTTCGGCATCTCTCGTAGTTTCACATACATGATGGGTGCACGCTAACCGGGTTGCGGCTCGGCGCGTCCGGCCGATGACGGCGACAGTGACGGCCGCATTCTCAGTCGTGACGGCCACCAGTTCGCCCGCCCGACCAGCGCCGCGATGGCCGGAACCGTGATCGTGCGCACCAAGAAGGTATCAAGCAAGATTCCCACACCGATTACGAAACCGCCTTGGACCACGGTACCGATGCTGGAGAACAGCAGACCGCACATCGAGGCAGCGAAGATCAGACCCGCCGCGGTGATCACACCGCCCGTCGAACTCAGGGTGCGGATGATGCCATAACGCATGCTGTGCGGTGACTCGTCACGCATTCGCGAGACAAGCAGCATGTTGTAATCGGCTCCCACCGCGACCAACACCACGAATGCCAGCGGAGGCACGCTCCAATGTAATTGCTCGCCGAGGATGAACTGATATACCAGCGCACCAATGCCCACCGCTGATAGATACGAAATGACTACGGAGGCAACCAGATACAGCGGCGCGACAATCGCGCGCAGTAGCGCGATCAAGGTGAGCAGCACGACGAAGAGGGTGACCGCGATGATGAACCGGATGTCGTGTTGGTAATAGTCGCGGGTGTCCTTCAGTCCAACGGTGTAGCCCGCCATCGATATCTTGGCGTCCGCCAACGTGGTATTCGGTTGGGCTCCACGCGCGGTCGCAAGGATCGCGTTGACCTGATCCATGGCTTCTGTGCTGAACGGATTGAGTTTGGTTTGAACGAGGTACCGCACCGAGTGACCGTCTCGCGAGATGAATACCTTGGCGGCCTCCTGGAACTCGTCCAGATGCAACAACTGGGCCGGGATGTTGAACCCGGCCATTGCCGGTTTTGCAGCGTCGTGCTTCAACGACAACAAGAATGTCGCTGCCTCATTGAGCCCACCGCCTAGCTGTTTGACCTGGTCGACGAGCTGGTTCACCGCGTCAGCAATTTGCCGGCTCCCACCGGCGAACTGGTTGGCGCCACTTTGCAGCTGGTCCAGGTTCGCCTGCAGGCCGCCGGGCTGGTCCATCCCCATGGAACGCAGCACAAGGGTGAGCTTCTCGACTCCCGCACGCATCCGGTCGGTCGTGGCTTTCAGCGCCTGTTTGTCCGGGTAGTCCTGCAGCTGATGGGCCAGGTCATTGATCGCGTCGAGGTCTTCTTGATCACGCGAACCAACCAGCTGCTCGAGCGCGCCGCGGGTGTTGCTGCAGGATTCATCGAGATCGCAGACCGGGTTGCCCCGCAGCGCGGCCAGCACCGGACCGATCCATTCGAACATGTTCTTGGCCGCGCTGTAATTCCAGCCCATGGTGTTGCTGAGCGAGTTGACGTGGTCGACGAGTTGGGCCGCGATGTCAACCTCGTGGACCAACGTGTCGCCGCTGTATTGGTCCTTCGAGGACTTAAAGGTGTTTTCCAGTTCCTGCACGCTGGCGGCGAGCTCGCCGACTTGACCGCGCACTTCGTCGAGTTTGTCGGCCAGCGTGACCGACCCTGCCGACAGCTGGTTGAGGTCATTGGTGTGGTCGCTGATCAGCGTGGAGCCGCCGGCCAGAAACGTGCCGATGGCGCCCGCCTGATAGGTGGCCCGGAATTGTTCCGGCACATTCCCGGTGGGGCGCGTGATGCCGCTGATTGCAGCGACATTCGGCAGTTGGCTCACGCGGTCCGCCATTTGCTCCAGGTCTGCAAGGGCTTGCGGCGTGCGAAGGTCACGCGGTGACTGGATGAGGATGTACTCCGGAATGGACTGATTTACCGGGAAGTGGTGGTCCAGCGCGACATACCCGATGGAACTCGGAGCAGAAGACGGCAGGGCCTTGCGGTCGTCGTAGTTGTAGCGCACCAAGCCCGCACAGCTGGCCAGGATGGCCAACACAAGCACACTGGCGACCAGATGGGCCCTTGGCCGGCGCACAATGCGTATGCCCGAACGCCGCCAGAACCGGGCGGTCAGTTCGCGTCGCGGTTTGACCCAGCCGCGTGGTCCAGCGAGCACCAGAATCGCCGGCAGCAGCGTCACCCCGGCCAGGAATGCCACGCCGACGCCAATTGCCGCCGCGATGCCGACCGTTTTGAACACACCCATCCGGGCGAAGCTGATCAAAAGAAACGTGATTCCCACGGTGGTGGCAGATGCGGCGATCACTTTTCCGATGGAGATCAGGGCCCGCTTGAGTGCCTGGTCGAAGTCCTCACCCCGCCGCAGATAGTCGTGATAGCGGCTGATGAGAAAGACGGCGTAATCCGTTCCGGCGCCGGCCATGATCGCGCTCAGAAACACGATGGACTGGTTCGAGACGCCCGTGCTGGTCAGTTGGGAGTAGCCGGCCACCATCGACTGTGCGATCACCAGGGATAACCCGATGGTGATCAACGGCAGCACCATGGTGACCACGCTGCGGTAAACCACCAGCAGGACGATGAGCACGAGCACGCCGATTGCCAACTCAATCGGAAGCCGATCCCGATCGCCTGCGACCGTGAGGTCGGCGACGGTTGCCGCGGGCCCGGTGATGTTTACCGTCAGGCCTGATCCGGCGACCGAGTTTTTGACGATGTCGCTGATCTGGTTGAAGGCGGCGTAGGACCGCGGAGTGCCCAACTCGCCCGCGACACCGACCGGCAGCACCCAAGCTTTGTTGTCCTTGCTGGTCACGATCGAACGCAGTGGTGGCGTGCTGATGAAATCCTGCAACATCACGACGTCTCGCGGGTCCTGGCGCAGCGCGCCCACCAACTGTGAGTAAGTGGCTTCGTCGGCCTTGCCCAGCCCCTTGTCGTCGGTCAGGACGACCAACAGCAGGTCTTCGGTGCCCGATTCGTGAAACGCTTCGGCCATCTTTCGAGCGGTCACGCTCGACGGCGCATCGCTGGGCAAGATGGCGAGCGGATGCTTCTGGGACATCTCGCCCAGGGACGGCAAAGTCAGTGGCAGTGCGACCGCGATCGCGACCCAGATCCCGATGACTGCCCAGGGCCACCGCACCACAAAATTGGCTAGCCGTTGCATGTCGCCCTCACCACCCGCAAATCACTCAAATTGCGCCACGCTATGCGACGCGCCCCCAGTGCCCGCTGTCAGCGACCCGCACGCACACAGACTTCATCGCCTCCATGTAGCGGGTAACTGATTTCTGGGCGACCGGGTTATCGGGATGCATGATCGCCATGACCGTGCCTTCGCCGTACCGGAATACATAGATGGTCAGTTGATAGGAATACCGACCGTCGGGGTAGATTCCTATATTGTTCGCCAGGCCCAGGTCGGCTGCCGCCAGGATTGCGTTGAGCGGTGCAGCGCCGCCATGGAAGAAGTTCGACACGGGAAAGTTCGGCTCTGGCCACTTCAACCACGGTGCCAATTCCAATACCCGGTAATACGGCACCTTCGCCATGTCCAAAGCTGAATCGAAAGAAGCCTGCGCCGCCCACGCGGCATCGCTGAAAGAGGTCGCCGCTATTGGGACAGTGATCGGGATCAAGCCGGTGAACCAACCCTGCGTCATGAAATTGTCGCTGGCTGTGCGGGAATCCCTCGGAGTCAGTCCGTAGTACGTGAGAGCACCCGTGAACTCGTGCTCCACCAGGCCCAGGCAGGCGAACAAGCCGCCCACGAAGCGCGCACTGGCCGCAGCGCAGGCCGATTCGAATCGCTCCGTCTGTTCTGGGTCCATCAGGACTTCGGAGGTCATGTAACTGCTCGTCGCCTCCGACGAGTTACCTAACGGCAGTGGGAACTCAGGAAAGCCACCATCGTTGTTCTCGGCGAAGTCAATCCACGCGCGTACCTGAGGCGAATCGACGGTTAACGTTGAAGTGAAGTCGCGCTCGCGGGCACAGAAATCGTCAAAGCTGCCCGCGTCGGGAAGCGCAAGGGCCGCACCGCCTTGGCTCAACGCCGTATACATTCCGTTGGCTTCCAGCATCGTAGTGCCGATCAACGTCGCGTCTCCGTGGACGTGATCCATGGCGGCAAAGAGCGTGAAGTAATCCTCCGTCTGGATTATCCCGAAGGTAAAACAGCCCCACTCCAGCGGATTCGGTATGGCCACCACATGAGCTCGTATTTGATCAACCGTCAAGTTGCCGTAATTAATAGGCTCAAACTCAATATCAGCTGGATCGCTGATGGTGTGCCTGATGAACACTCCATCACCGGTGTGCTCGAACCAACTGCGGAACGTGTCATGGCGACGCAGGTATGCGTTAAGGGCTTGATCCATTGCCGAAACATCACACTGGCCGGGCACATCACAGCTACCGATGATTTGCCGGGAAAAGCTAAGCCCCGCGGCTGTTCGTTCGCAATAATTACGAAGATGTTGGCCCTGCATGTAGCTGACCGGCACGGAACTGACCGGCGCGTGCCGGGCCTTTTCGGCAGCTGCGGAGGTCGGGTGCCAGGAGGTGACTGAGCCTGGGGTCAACGTCCACTCATCGAGTGAGCCGACGGTAATCTTCCCGATACGCAAAACTTCCTACCCTCCTCGGTTTTGGACGGTTCGCCTCCGGCCACGCTGAACAAGATAACCCTCGCGGCTGTCACTGTGGCGGTCATACATGCGCCTGTGAAAGCTCACAGTAAGTTGACATGTCGCCACGCGGCGTGATGCGCAAGCCGTCAGCCATATTTGGCGTAGGGTGCGCGGTGTGTGTGGCGCCCGCTTTCGGCGCCACTTTTGCAATACTGGCGGCGGTCGTGCTTCTGGCGCGTAACCGGGCCGCCCGCTGCAATCGGTCTTCATCGTCCTAAAGCAGAAAGGACAACCGCATGGCATCCGTCGCAGGTCAACAGCACCCGGCACCGGGTTTTGCGATCGTTGGCTATGCGGCGCGCTTTCCGGGTGCCGCGGATGCCAACGAGTTCTGGCAGGTGCTGGCCGAAGGCAGGGATGCGATATCGGAGGTGCCTGCCGACCGGTGGGATGTCGACGAGTTCTTTGACCCGGATCCCGACACGCCCGGGAAGGTTGCGACCCGTCGGGCGGGTTTCGTCGATGACGTGACGGGGTTCGATGCGCCGTTCTTTGGTATGTCGGCGCGCGAGGCCAGGATGTTGGATCCGCAGCATCGGCTCTTGCTGGAAACGGCGTGGCGGGCAGTGGAGCACTCGGGTACCGCGCCAACGGCTTTGGCGGATACCAACACCGGTGTGTTCGTCGGTTTGGCCACCCACGATTACCTGGGCATGGCATCGGGCGAACTGACTTTCCCCGAGATCGAAGCCTATATGGCAATCGGGACGTCGAACGCCGCCGCAGCGGGCCGGATCAGCTTCCGGTTGGGGCTGCAAGGCCCGGCAGTCGCCGTCGACACGGCGTGCAGCTCGTCGTTGGTGGCAATTCATCAGGCGTGTCAGGCGCTGCAGTTGGAGGAATGCGACCTCGCCCTGGCCGGCGGTGCGAATGTCCTGCTCACTCCGGCGACCATGATCACTTTTTCTCACGCGCACATGCTCGCGCCGGACGGTCGGTGCAAGACGTTCGACGCGGCGGCAGATGGCTATGTGCGCGGCGAGGGTTGTGGCGTCATCGTCATCAAACGCCTTGAGGACGCGATCCGCGACGGTGACCGGATCCGGGCCGTGATCCGGGGCAGCGCGATCAACCAGGACGGCGCATCGGGGGGCCTGACGGTGCCGAACGGCGTTGCCCAGCAACGGGTTATCGCCGACGCGCTGAAGCGGGCCGGCCTGGCACCGACCGATGTTGACTACCTGGAGGCGCACGGGACCGGTACATCGCTTGGTGACCCGATCGAGGCTCAGGCCGCCGGTGCGGTGCTCGGTGCGGGCCGCGAGACGAGCGACCCGCTGTTGATCGGCTCGGCAAAGACGAACATCGGGCACCTGGAAGCAGCCGCGGGCATAGCGGGCGTCATGAAAGTCATCCTGTCGCTCGAGAACGAGCTGTTGCCGCCGCATCTGCACTTCCGCAACCCGTCGCCGCACATTCCGTGGGATCGCCTGGCGTTGCAGGTCGTGCAAGAGCCCACCCCCTGGAAACGCAATGGCCGGCCACGCATCGCGGGAATCAGCTCGTTCGGATTTGCCGGCACCAACGCGCACGTCATCCTCTCCGAAGCCCCCGCCGAGGCCGTCCCGGCCATCGCGGCGCCGGCCGACCAGCCCGCGGAAGGGCGGTTCAGCATCCTGCCCATCTCGGCGCGCACGCCCGATGCACTGGTTCAGATCGCTGATCAGTACCGCAGCTGGTTGAGCGGGCACCCGGAGGCCACCCTGGCCGACGTCTGCTTGACCGCCGGGGCGGGGCGAGCGCACTTCGAGCATCGGGCCGCGCTGGTGGTGAACTCCAAGGAATCCGCCAGCGAGCTGCTCGGTGCACTCGCTGACGACCGCCCGGCGCCCGGCTTGGTGCGCGGGGTTTCCGATGCCACACCGAAGACAGCGTGGTTGTTCACCGGTCAGGGCAGCCAGTACCCGGGCATGGCGCGGGAGCTGTTCGAGACCGAGCCGGTGTTCGCCGAGACATTGAACCGCTGCGCGGCCGCTGTCGCCGATGTGCTCGACAAGCCTTTGCTAGACGTTATTTTCGACGTGGATAGCCCGCAAGCAGAGGAAACGCTGCGGCAGACCACCTACGCGCAGCCCGCCTTGTTCGCGGTGGAGATGGGTCTGGCCCGGCTATGGCAGTCCTGGGGATTCGAGCCGGCCGTGGTGTTGGGTCACAGTGTCGGCCAGTATTCGGCGGCCTGCGTTGCGGGCGTGTTCAGCCTGGAGGATGGCGCGCGGCTGATGGCCGAGCGCGGCCGCCTCTTCGGCAGCCTGCCCGCGGGCGGCCGGATGGTCGCGGTCTTCGCGGCCGCGGACCGCGTCGAGGGCCTGACGGACCGGTTCCCGAGCTTATCCGTCGCCGCCTACAACGGGGCGAACACCGTATTATCCGGTCCTGCAGGTGATTTGGACCAGGCCGTGGCCATTTTGACGGCTGACGGTGTGCGATGCGACTGGCTGGAAACCAGCCACGCGTTCCATTCGGCGCTGCTGGACCCGATCCTCGACGAGTTCGAATCGTTTGCGAACGGGTTCAAATACACGTCGCCGCAACGGATTTTGGTGGATAACCGCACCGGTGCCGTGATCGGCCGCAGCCAGAAGCTGGACGGCAACTACTGGCGTCGCCACGCGCGCCAGCCGGTCGAATTCGCCAAGAGCGTGCAGACGCTGTCCGACCTGGGCTGCAAGGTGCTGCTCGAAATCGGCCCGCAGCCGGTGCTTACGGCCGCGGCCCTGCGGGCATGGCCCGACCCCGCCACCACGCCGCGCGCAATCGCGTCTCTGCGTAAGAACACCGCCGACCACCGCCAGATCATCGAAGCCCTCGCGGACGCATACGCTGTTGGACATCTCCCGAACTTCGGTGGTGTGCAACAGGGGGCGGCGCGAAAGCTCGACCTGCCCACCTACCCGTTCCAGCATCGCCAATACTGGTTCCGGGAAAATCGCGATCTGCCTAACCAGCAATCGCATATGTCGTCGAGTAGCGAGACCGTTCGGCTGCTCGAAGACGGCAAGATCGAAGAGCTGGCCGCGCTTCTCGGTGGTGCCGGCGAAGACGGCCAAACCCTGAATGTGTTGACAAGGCTGGCGGCGCAACACAACCAGCAGCGCAAGACCAAGTCGATCTCAGACGCGCGTTACGAGTTCCGTTGGGAGAAGATCAAAGCCGCGGCATCCGCCGCGGGTGATGCGGCTACCTGGCTGCTCGTCGGCGACGACGGCGAGGCGATGGCGCCGATTGTCGAGGCGCTGACCACGCGGGGCCAGCAGCACCGGGTCGTCGGCTTGCCGGCTTCGGACGCCGACGAGCAAGAGCTCACGGCGACGTTGCGCGCCGCGGCTGACGCGTCGCCGGTGGTGCGTATCCTCCACTTCGCGGCGGTGGAATCCGACACCGTGCCATCGCAGCGATCGCTGTTGCGGCTGCAACACCAGGTCTTGAGCGGAACCCGGCGGCTCTTCCGCGCCGCGGCGGCCGCCGAATCGCGGGCGTCGATCTGGGTGGTAACCCGTGGCGCACAACGGGTTACCGATGCGGATACCGTGTCACCCGAGCAGACTGCGCTGTGGGGATTCGGTCGTGCCGCCTCGCTGGAGCTGCCGCAGCTGTGGGGCGGCCTGGCTGACTTGTCGCAAGGCAGCGCCGACGAATGGTCGCAATTGGTCAGCCAGGTCGCGGCTGAACCGCGCCGCGAAGACCAGTTCGCGGTGCGTGGGCAAGACGTCTACGTGCCCCGGCTGGTGCGACGGGCCGGGCAGCCGAATGCCAGACCGCTGGCATTGCGTGATGACGCAACCTATTTGGTGACCGGTGGACTGGGTTCGGTCGGACTGGAAATCGCCGGATACCTGGCCGCCCACGGCGCCAAGTATCTCGTGCTGACCAGCCGGCGCTCGCCCAGCGAGGGCGTGCAGCAGCGCATCGATACGTTGAGCGAACAGCACGGCAGCGACATCCGGGTCTTCACGGCCGATGTCGCCGACGCGCACGATGTCTCGCGGCTGTTGTCCACCATCAAATCCGAACTGCCGCCGCTGGCCGGCATAGTCCATGCCGCAGGTGAAATAGGCATCACGCCGCTGAGCGACCTCAACGACGCCGAAGTCGAACGGGTATTCGCCGGAAAGGTCTGGGGTGCGTGGTATTTGAGTGAAGCAGCCGCGGACCTGAAGCTGGACTTTTTCCTCAGCACCTCGTCGATCGCCTCGGTATGGGGCGGATACGGTCAGACCGCCTACGCTGCGGCCAACGCCTTCCTGGACGGTCTGAGCTGGCGTCTGCGCGAGCAGGGTGTCGCCGGTGTCAGCGTGAACTTCGGTCCGTGGTCGGCGGGCATGGCCGACGAGGAGTCGCGCGCCAAGCTGAGTAAGCGTGGGATCAAGATGTTGTCACCTGCCGATGCTCTGGCGGGTCTCGCCGAGCTGATCGCAGTGGCTGGCGAGGAAGGTCCCGGACAAGCAACAGTCGCCCGGATCGACTGGGCGCGGTTCCTTGCGCTCTATCAGCAAGCGGGCCGGCGGGCGTTCCTCGCCGAGCTGGAGCGCGAGGTGCCCAGCGCGGTGCCGGTGACCTTGCCGTCCGGAAAGACGGAGCTGGTCGAGCGCCTCACCAATGCGCCTGTGCAGCAACGCCGGAAGCTGCTGTTGGACTTCTTGCGCGACGCGGTGGCCGATGTGACCCGGGTCGATCCCTCCGAGATCCGCGAGGACGCCGGATTCTTCGACCTCGGCATGGATTCGCTGATGGCCGTCGAGCTGAGGCGCCGCATCGAGCAAGGCGTGGGCAAACAGATCCCAGCGACGCTGGCAATGGACCACCCGCGACTGTCGGACACGGTGGATTACCTGCTCGGCGATGTGCTCGATTTGAGCGAACAGAGGTCCGGCCCGTCGCCGGCGGCCACGGTGACGGTCCGCACCGACGAGCCGATCGCGATCATCGCCGTGTCATGCCGTTTCCCGGGCGCTCCCAACCCGGAAGCGTTTTGGGAACTGTTGTCCGGCGGCATCGATGCGATCCGCGAAGTCCCCGAGGACCGCTTCGACATCGACGAGTTCTACGACCCCGACCCGGAAACTCCGGGCAAGACCTACACGCGCTTCGGCGGATTCCTCGACGGCATCGACGGATTCGATCCCGAGTTCTTCGGTATTTCTCCGCGTGAGGCCGTCTGGATCGAGCCGCAGCAGCGGTTGATGCTCGAAACGGTCTGGGAGGGCTTAGAAAGGGCGGGGTACGCGCCGTCCGCGTTGCGCGGCAGCCGAACCGGCATCTTCGCGGGCGTGGCCGCCAACGAATACGCGCATCTGCTGTCCGCCGAATCGATCGAGAAGATCGAGCCGTACTTCATCACGGGTAACGCGCTCAACGCGATCTCCGGTCGGGTCGCCTTCGCGTTCGGATTCGAAGGACCGGCCGTCGCGGTCGACACCGCGTGCAGCTCCTCGCTGGTCGCCGTCCACCAGGCGGTGCAGGCTTTGCACTCCGGTGACTGCGATCTCGCGGTGGCCGGCGGTGTGAATGTCTTGCTCAGCCCGGTGACGTTGGTCGCCGCCTCGCGGGCCCGGATGCTGTCGCCGGTCGGGCGATGCAAGACCTTCGATGCGTCGGCCGACGGCTACGTTCGCAGTGAAGGCTGCGGGATCCTGGTGCTCAAGAGGCTCAGCGACGCGGAGCGCGACGGCGACCGGATCGCGGCGGTGATCCCGGGCAGCGCCGTCAACCAGGACGGTGCGTCCAGCGGTCTGACTGTGCCCAATGGGGGCGCACAACAACGGCTTATCGCCACGGCGCTGGCCCGGGCCGGTCTGTCCGGCGGGGACGTCGATTATCTCGAGGCACACGGGACGGGTACTCCGCTCGGCGACCCGATCGAGGTCCAGGCGGCCGCAGCTATCTACGGAGCATCCCGCGATGCCAACCGGCCACTGCTGATGGGTTCGGTGAAGACCAACATCGGTCACACCGAATCGGCCTCGGGTGCAGCGGGTCTGATCAAGGTCGTGCTGTCGTTGCAGAACGGCGTGCTGCCGCAGAGCCTGCACTTCGACAACCCCTCACCGCACATCCCGTGGGGTTCGCTGGCGGTGAAGGTCGTCGACAAGTCGACGCCGTGGGAAGCCAACGGCAGGCTGCGGCGGGCCGGTGTGAGCTCGTTCGGATTCACCGGCACCAACGCTCACGTGCTGATCGAGGAGGCGCCGTCGCCACAGCCGGTGATCATCGACGAGCAGCCGGCGGATAACGGTGTGGCGGAGCCGAAGTCGGAGTCGACCGGCCCGGAGACTTCGGTCAACGTATTGCCGCTGTCGGCGCGCTCCGCCGACGCGCTGGTCCAGTTGGCGCAGCGGTACGGCTCGTGGTTGGCCGGCCACCCGGACGCTGATATCGCCGAGGTGGCCCTGACGGCCGGAGTGGGTCGCTCGCACTTCGAGCACCGCGCCGCCCTCGTTGTGGATTCGGTGCAGAGCGCAACCGCGGGTCTGGCCGACCTGGCCGCGGGCCAACTCCGCCCTGGTGTGGTCCGTGCCGAGTGCACCGACCGGCCGACGACGGCATGGCTGTTCACCGGCCAGGGCAGCCAATACCCCGGTATGGCGCGCGAATTGTTCGCCGCCGAGCCGGTTTTCGCCGAGACAGTGAACCGGTGCGCCGAGGCGGTCAGTGAGACCCTCGAGCAGCCGCTGCTGGAGGTGATCTTCGCCACCGACCGCGAGACCGGTGGCAAGGCCGGAGAAACGCTGAAGCACACATCCTTTGCGCAGCCGGCGCTGTTCGCCATCGAGATGGGTTTGGCGCGGCTGTGGCAGTCGTGGGGGATCGAGCCCGACGTGGTGCTCGGCCACAGCGTCGGCCAGTACGCGGCGGCCTGCGTCGCCGGGGTGTTCAGCCTCGAGGACGGTGCGCGCCTGATGGCCGAGCGCGGCCGGCTATTCGGCAGCCTGCCCACGGGCGGACGGATGGTGGCGGTGTTCGCCGACCCCAAGCAGGTCGAGCAAGTCGCCAGCGAGTTCCCGAAGGTGTCGGTCGGCGCGTACAACGGCCCCAACACGGTGCTCTCGGGTCCGGGCGACGACCTGGAGCAAGTCGTCGGCAAATTCGGCGAGGACGGGGTGCGCTGCACGTGGCTGGAGACCAGCCAAGCATTCCACTCTGAGCTGCTGGAGCCAGTGCTTGGTGAATTCGAGTCGTTCGCAAGCCAATTCGAGTTTGCGACGCCGAGGCTGCCGCTGGTCTGCAACCGCACCGGCGCCATCCTCACCGCGGAGACCCCGCTGGACGCGCAATACTGGCGCAAGCACTCCCGCCAGCCGGTGCAGTTCGCCGAAAGCGTGCGCACCGTCGCTGCGCTGGGCTGCTCGGTGCTGATGGAGATCGGCCCGCAGCCGGTGCTCACGGGGGCCGCGGTCCAGGTGTGGCCGGAGCATCTGGCCGCGCCGCGGGCGATCGTGTCGCTGCGCAAGGGTGTCGGTGACCGCGGTCAGATCGCCGACGCGTTGGCCAACGCCTACGTCAGTGGCCACCGGCCCACATTCGCCGCACTGCACCAGCAGCACGGCCGCCGGTTGGAATTGCCGACCTATCCGTTCCAGCGGCGTCGTTTCTGGCCGAAGAGCTCGGCGATCACCGTGGACGGTCCGGCGATGTCCGGATTGCTCGGCAGCGGAAAGGATCTCGCTTCTGGAGATTCCGTCTATACCAGCAGGCTGTCGGTCAAGTCGCAGCCGTGGCTGAACGATCACGTCATCTACGGCACCGTCGTCGTCCCCGGCGCCACGTATGCCGCGATGGCGCTGGCCGCGGTCGGGACGCCGGCACACGTCAAGGAAGTCTTCTTCTACGAGCCGATCATCCTGCCGGAGAAGGCTTCCCGCGAGGTGCAGCTGACGCTGCATCCGCTGGACGAGGGCTGGAAGTTCCAGGTGCACAGCCGCCCCTACGGCGTTCGTGACTCCGAGTGGTCGCTGAACGCCGACGGAACCGCCATCGCCGGCGCCGGTGAAGAGCCCGAGGTCACCGACTCGGCTGAGCCGATCGACGCGGCGATCGAGCGGATGGAGCGCATGCGTCCGCAGGAGTTGTTCGAGACCTTTGACGACTTGGAATTGTCGTGGGGCCCGAACTGGTCCGGATCGCTGAAGTCGTTGTGGCTGGGCGACGGTGAAGCGATCGGCGACATCTCGGTCGGCGAAGAACTGTCCGAGAACCTCGGCACCGAACCGATGCACCCGGTCCTGATGGACCTGTGCACCGGCGTCGCCTTCCCGGCCTTCCCGGCGCTGCGTGCGGCCGAGCAGGGCGTCAGCGGTCTGTTCCTGCCGCTGCGCTACGAGCAGGTGACGCTGAAGGAGAAGATGCCGCGTCGGTTCTACTGCCGGGCGAAGTGGCACACGAATGAACTGATGAGCGAAACCCAGGTGTTCGACCTCGAATATCTGGATCGGGACGGCCGCAACCTCGGCGGGATTCGCGGCTTCACCGTCAAGCGGGCTCCTCGAGAGGCGTTACTGCGCGGGCTCGGTGGCGACACCACCCGGCTGCTGTACACCCTCGGCTGGCACGAGGTGCCACTTGCGCCATCGAGCGCTGATGTCGACGACGCCGCAACCCCCAGCGGCACATGGTTGGTCGCTGGATTCAGCGAGCTGGCGGCCGCCCTGCCGGGCTGCATCCCGTTCGACCGGACCAACGACTCCGAGCTGCTGGGCCATGCGTTGGCCCACGCGCACGAGAAGGGCTTGCCGTACGCCGGCATCGTGTGGCGCAGCTCCGGGCGCAAGGCCGACGAGTCGACCGCAGAGCAGATCACCCGGCTGGAGGCCGAGATCGAGAACCTGCTTAGCGCGGTGCACACTGCGCAAGCCGACAACTCGGTGAAACTGCCTGGCGGGCTGTGGATTGTCACCGAACGGGCGGTCGCGACCGAATCCGGAGAGCCGGTCGATGCGGTGCAAGCGGCGCTGTGGGGCCTCGGGCGCACCATCGGAAACGAGGAGCCCGGCCTGCGCAGCAAGCTGGTCGATCTCGATGGATCGCCGGAAGCGGTGAAACTGTTGACCGGCCTGCTCGGCGCGCCGATCGATGAGCCGGAACTCGCTTTGCGCCAAGGCAAAGCGTTGGCATCCCGGTTGCTGCAGTGGTCGCGCAGCGGTCACCTCACGGTGCCGCGCGCCGACGATTACGCGCTGCTCCCGACCGAGCGCGGCGCGATCGACAACCTGCGTCTGACCGAAAAGGAAGTGTTGTCGCCGGACAAGGGCTACGTCCAGGTGCGCGTCGAGGCCGCAGGCCTGAACTTCCGCGACGTGCTCAACGTGCTGGGCCTCTACCCGGGTGACCCGGGGCCGGTCGGTGGCGACTTCGCCGGCACCGTCACCCAATTGGGTGAGGGCGTGACCGGACTGGAGGTCGGCCAGCGGGTCTACGGCTCCATGCAGGGTGCGTTCGCCAGCCGGTTCAACGTGCCGGCCCAGTTCGTGGCGCCGATCCCGGACGGGGTGAGCGCGGTTGAGGCCGCGACCATTCCGGCCGCGGCGCTCACGGTCCGGCTGTCGTTCGACTGGGCGAAACTGAATCCCGGCGACAAGGTGCTCATCCACGCCGCCAGTGGTGGTGTCGGATTGGCCGCCATCCAGATGGCGCAACAACATGGTGCAGAGGTCTACGCGACGGCAAGTACCTTCAAGCGGGCGACACTGCGCAAGCTCGGCGTGAAGCATGTGTACGACTCGCGCACAACTGATTTCGCTGACCAGATATTGGAGGATACCGGCGGCTCGGGTGTAGACGTGGTACTCAACAGCCTGACCGGCGAAGGGTTCGTCGAGGCGACGGTCCGGGCGACCGCCAAGAACGGCCGTTTCGCCGAGATCGCCAAGCGGGACATCTGGACTCCCGAGCAGATGGCCGAGGCCCGACCCGATATCGCCTACGAGATCGTCGCGTTGGACGCAGTCATGTTCGACGAACCCGACCGGATTCACACCTTGCTCAGTGAGGTGTCGGAGGGGTTGGCGAAAGGGCAGTGGACACCGTTGCCCGCCGAGATCTACCCGCTGACGGAGGCCAGGGCGGCGTTCCGGCGCATGCAGCAGGCCCGGCACATCGGAAAGATTGTGTGCCAGATGCCGAATCCGCTTGCACCGCGGCCTGATCGGAGCTACCTGATCACCGGTGGTCTCGGTGCGATCGGTCTGAGCACGGCGTCGTACCTGGCGCAGCTCGGGGCCGGTGACATCGTGTTGACCAGTCGGCGTGAGCCGGATGTGGAGGCGCAGCGGACGATCGCCGAGATCACCGAGCGCTACAAGACCCGCATCCACACCTTCTCGGCCGATATCGGTCAGGAGTCGGACGTCGAGCAGCTGCTGGAGCGCATCCGCGCAGAGTTGCCTGCGCTCGGGGGAGTCGCGCATCTGGCCGGTGTGCTCGACGACGCGCTGCTCAACCAGCAAGACCTGGACCGGTTTCGGACAACGTTGGCGCCCAAGGCGTTCGGTGCGTGCTACTTGGACCGCTTGACGAGGAACGACAAGCTCGACTTCTTCATCGTGTCGTCGTCGGTGTCGAGCTTGCTGGGCTCACCGGGTCAGGCCAACTACTCGACGGCCAACGCGTTGCTTGACGGTCTGATCGCCGACCGCAAGGCGCACGGCCTGCCGGCCACCGGGATCAACTTCGGTCCCTGGGGTGGGGGCGGTATGGCGTCGTCGGAGGCCGCCAGCGCCAACATCAGTGCGCAGGGTCTGCTCCCGCTGGATTCCTCGGGTGCTCTGGGTGCGCTCGCCGAAGTGGTTGCCAACGGGACCGGGCAGGCGACTGTCCTGAAGGCCAACTGGGCGCGCGCGGCGAAGGTGCTCGGCAGTTCCCGTCCGCCGATCCTGGACCTGGTGTTGCCGAGTACGATGGCCGAGGTCGTCGACAGCGAATTGCTCAAGCAACTGCAGGAACTCCCGGTGGCTGAGCGGGCGACGTTCATCACCGAGTTCCTGCAGCGCGAAGTGCAGGGCTTCCTGCGGCTCGCGCAGCCACCCGCCCCGACGAGCCGGTTCCTGGACCTGGGTACCGACTCGCTGATGGCGGTCGAACTCCGCAATAGGTTGCACAGCCAGTTCGGTGGCAAGTTCACGATCAACGCCACCGCGGTGTTCGACTACCCGACGATCGGCGGGCTGGGCGAGTATCTCGCGGCTCAGATGCCCGATGCGGAGTCGGAGTCGGGCGATGCGGCACCTGCTGCAGAGGCCGAGGCCGAGCCGGAAGCCGGTGAGGGGCAAGCGGAGACGGCCGCGGCGTCGTCGTCCAACGGCTCGTCGAACGGTTCGTCGAACGGTTCGTCGAACGGCTCGGGGTCCGGCGCGGCGGAGCCGAGTGCGGAGCCGGAGCCGGAGCCGGCCGCGGAGCAGAGTTGATCGACGGCGGGTTCAGTCGGCCACGCGGAAGGTCGCGTTGACCTTGGTCGGCTGAACCCGCACCACCAGCTCGCCGGGCACGGCGTTGCGCTGGCCGAATTCGTCGGCGCGGTCGGCTCCCATGTAGCGCCCGCCGATCCGGGTCGCGATGTCGAGCAAGTCCGGCGCATTCTCTTCAGCCCTGGCGATGCCTTGCACCTGAACGAACGAGAACGGCGGATGCGGGTCGTCGACGCAGATCACCAAACGCGGATCCCGCGCCAGCGCACGACCTTTGGCTGTCTGGGCTCCGGTGTTGAACACCAGCTCCCCGTTGTCGACAATGAACCACACCGGAGCTACCAGCGGCCGGCCGTCGGCCGCGACGTAGCCCAGCATTGCGGTGCGGGTGCCCTCGGAGAGAAAGTCGACGACTTCCGCTGAAAGCCCGGCCATCACAGGACTTACAGCGTCACAACGTCGTAGTCGCCGACCTGATCGATCAGCACATGCAGCTGGTCCTGGGAGGAACCAAGGGTGCTTTCGATCGCGGTCAGCCTGGCCGCATAGTGGCCGACCGGATACTCCGCGGTCATACCGATACCACCGTGCAGCTGAATCGACTCCTGCGCGACGTGCCGTCCCGACCGGCCGATCTGCAGCTTGGCCCGTGCCGCGACCACCGGGTCGAGGTTGCCATCGGCGATCGACATCGCGGCGTAGAGGTTCATGCTGCGGGCCAATTCCAGCGACACATACATTTCGGCGGCACGCTGGGTAAGAGTTTGAAACTTGTTGAGAGTGACACCGAACTGCTTGCGGGTCTTGAGGTAGTCGGTAGTCAACCGCAGCGCCTCTTCCATGGCACCGACCGCCTCGGCACACAACGCGGACTGGATGCGGACGAGGCCATTGCGAATGGCGGCCGATGCGTCCACCGCATCGCCGACCGGCTCGCCCGGCGTCTGGTCCAGGTCGATCTGCGCGCCCCGCTGGCCGTCGAAGGTGCGATACGGCTGGCGGGCGACCGCATCACCGTCGACCAGGAACAACCCCACGCCGCCGTCGGGCAACTGCGCGCTGACGACCAGAGTGTCAGCAGAGTCGCCGGCCAGCACCGGGTTCTTTCGCCCGCTGAGCAGCCACGAATCACCTTGCCGCACAGCCGTTGTCGCAACACCTTTGCCTGGCGCTCCGCGCATCCCGGGTTCGAGGTGGGCAAATGCCAGCAACCGCTGCCCGGCGGCGACCTCGTCCAGTAGTTCCTTTTGTGCATCGCTGCCGACCTCGGCGATGATCGCCCCCGGTCCCAGCGCCGCGTGCACGACGGGCTCGGGTGCCAGCCGGCGCCCGACTTCGGTGAGCACGACCATCACCTCGATCTGGCCGGCCTCGTCAGAATCGAAGCCCAGTCCGAGAATCCCCGTGTCGGCCAGCTGACTCCATACGTCGCGGCTCCAGCCCAGCTCGCTGCCGATGACCTTGTTGCGGCTTTCCGGGTCATAGGTTCGGGCTAGTAGATCGCGGGTGGTATCGCGGAGCAGAACCTGTTCGTCGCTCAACTGAAAGTCCATGGCCTTACCTCATTTTCCTGAAACGCTGCCGCGTTCCTACAGTCCGAGAATGGTGGACGCGATGATGGTGCGCTGTACTTCGTTGCTGCCGCCATAAATCGACGTCTTGCGGTAGTTCAGGTAGTGCGGCGCGCTGCCCTGCGCCCACTCCGGCGACACGATTTCGTCGCCGGCGTCGAACGGCAGCGCATCCGGCCCGGCGACTTCGACAAGCAATTCGGTGGCGATCTGCTGCAACACGCTGCCGCGCAACTTAAGCACGGACGACGCCGGATTGGGCTTGCCGTCCGCGGAGCCCGACGCGACTCGCATTTGTGTGAGTTCCAGTGCCAGCAACTCGTTTTCGGCCTCGGCGAGCCGGGCGGCGAACAGCGGATCGTCGAGCAGGCCGGTGTCGGTGGCGCATTTTTTGACCTCGGCCAGACGAACCTTGGTGCGGCCCACTCCGGCGATGCCGGTCCGCTCGTTGCCCAACAGGAACTTTGCGTAGGACCAGCCCTGGTTCTCTTCTCCGACAAGCTGATCGGCGGGTACCCGGACGTCTTCGAAGAACACCTCGTTGACTTCGAAACTGCCGTCGATCAGCTTGATCGGGCGCATCGTGATGCCCGGAGTGTCCAAGTCGATCAGCAAAAACGAGATGCCGGCCTGCTTTTTGGGCGCCTGCGGGTCGGTGCGCACCAGGCAGAAGATCCAGTCGGCGTATTGGCCCAATGTCGTCCAGGTCTTCTGACCGTTGACAACATAGCTATCGCCGTCGCGCAGGGCGGTGGTACGCAGCGAGGCCAAATCCGAGCCGGCTTCGGGCTCGGAGAACCCCTGGCACCACCAAATGTCGAGGCTGGCCGTCGGGGGCAGGAAGCGCTGCTTGGTTTCCTGGGACCCGAACTCGGCGATCACCGGTCCGACCATCTTCGCGTTGAAGTTCAGCGGTTCGGGCACCGAGGCCAGCTGCATCTCGTCCAACCAGATCTGGTGCTGAGCGGGCGTCCAGTCCTTGCCACCCCACTCGACGGGCCAGTTGGGCACCGCCAGCCCGTGGTCGTTGAGGATCTTGTGGCTGGTGAGGAAGTCGTCGCGGTCGAGCGGCCCACCCCGACGGGCTTTCTCCCGAATCTCCTCCGGAATCTTCGTCGTGTAAAAGGTGCGCAGCTCGTCGCGGAATGCGGCTTCATCCGGTGTGAGTGCCAGTTGCACGGCAGTCTCCTCTGCTGGATACGACGGTCCTGTCGTGCACGTTATCTGCACACCCAACCAACCGGTCAGGCGGCTGGCTCATAGCGACGCGGCGAGCGCCTGCAACGTCTCGGCGGAGGTGTACTGCGGCGTCCACCCGAGCTGCGTTTTCGCCTTTCGGGTGTCCATCACCACCGATGTGCGCGCGATGTGCAGCCATTCGGCGGCCGATGGAACCACGGGCAAACGCGCGACGACCGCCGACGCCGCCGCCGCGGCAACGGCGGGCACGCGCACCGGCCGGCCGCCAAGCGCCTCGACGACATCGGAGACCGACAGCACGCCGTCGCCGGCGATGTTGTAGGCCCCCGGTGGAGCCGATCCCGTCGCCGCCAAAGCGATGGCAGCGGCGACGTCGTCGTGATGCACCAGCTGCAGCGGATTCCCAGGATCGGGAACGAGCGGTTTGAGCACCGGCAGCACGCGGCTCGCGGTGCTGAAGTAGGGCACCCGGTTCCACTGCAGCGCCTCGACGAGCGCGTGCGCATGCGGCCCCGCCACGATGCAGGGTCGAAGGATGAACACCTCCAGCGGCGATGACGTGGTGAGTTCAGCGAGCGCGGCTTCGCAGGCGGCCTTCTGCTCGGAGTAGTAGTGCTCGGGCGAACCTCGCGGCGGAACCTCCTCGGTGAGCGGGACCGGATTGTCGGAGTGGTAGCCGTAGGCGGCCACCGAGGAGCTGTACACCAGCCTGCGCGGCCGACCGTCCGGGGCACCGGCGACGCAAGCTTCGAAGACGTTACGGGTGCCGCTGAGATTCACCTGCTCGCTGTCCTCGCGCGACCCCATGATGACGAATGCCAGGTGAACCACTACATCGGCTTCGGCGACCAGCTCGTCCACCGCGTCGCGGTCGAGGATGTCGCCCTGGCGGTAGACGGTCGTGGTCCACC
>NZ_JBATXN010000227.1:0-13072 GCF_049673265.1 Mycobacterium sp.
TGGACGAGCCGGGGTGGTTCGCGGTCGCATTCTTCGGGGGCGGCCAAAATGACGAAACAGCCAGCGCTCCGCCATATCTGGCGTTGGTCGAGGCACTCGACGCCATGGTGAATGCGGGCGCGCTGGCACCCGACAGACGCGACGGCGCCGAGTGGCCATGCTGGTCCGCCGTGCACGGGTTCGCCGAACTGGCCCTGCGCGGGCCGCTGCGGGGCGTGAGCCGGCGACAGGTCGAGTCGCTGGCTCAGCGCACGGTCGACGACATCATCGCCGGAGTATGTCTGCGCGCCTGACGTCACACCAGCCCCCTGCGCACCATCAACTGGTAAGCACATCGGTCTTGGAAGCGAGACCATATGTGATATCACTCGGGCTGATATCACATATGGGTTGAAAAGCGCAGAAGTCGCCAGCCCTTCAGCCCGGGACTGGAGAGCCTGCTGAGACGTGTGTGCCGCGGGCGCGGATTACAGCCGCTCGATGATCGTGACGTTGGCGGTGCCGCCGCCTTCGCACATCGTCTGCAGACCGTAGCGACCACCGGTGCGCTCCAGCTCGTTGAGCATGGTGGTGAAAAGCTTTGCCCCGGTTGCCCCTAACGGATGACCCAGTGCGATCGCGCCGCCATTAGGGTTGACCTTTTCCGGGTCGGCCTTGATCTCCTTGAGCCAGGCCAACACCACCGGCGCGAACGCCTCGTTGATCTCGACGGTGTCGATGTCGTCGATGGACAGCCCGGTCTTCTCCAGTGCGTAGCGGGTAGCTGGAATCGGGCCGGTCAGCATGAACACCGGGTCGGCGCCGCGGGCGCTGATGTGGTGGATGCGGGCCCGCGGGGTGAGTTTGTGGTCCTTGACGGCCTGCTCAGACGCGAGGAGCACCGCGCTAGCACCGTCGGAAATCTGGCTGGCCACCGCCGCGGTCAACCGGCCACCTTCTGACAGCGTCTTGAGTCCCGCCATCTTCTCGAGTGACGTCTCCCGAGGCCCCTCGTCGATCCGGAATCCATCCACGGCGACGATCTCGTTGTCGAAATGTCCGGCCCGGATCGCGGCAAGCGCCCGCTCGTGACTGGTCAGCGCGAACTGCTCCATCTCCTCGCGGGACAGATTCCACCGTTCGGCGATCAACTCCGCACCGCGGAACTGCGAGATCTCCTGATCGCCGTAGCGGTGCAGCCAATTCTTCGATTCGTTTGTCGGCGAGGTGAACCCGAACTCCTTGCCGACCACCATCGCCGATGCGATCGGGATTTGGCTCATGTTCTGCATGCCGCCAGCCAGGATCAGATCGGCGGTGTTGGACATGATCGCTTGCGCACCAAAGGAAATCGCCTGCTGGCTGGAACCGCATTGCCGGTCGACGGTTACCCCGGGAACCTCTTCGGGATAGCCGGCGGCCAGCCAAGCGTTGCGGCCGATGTTACCGGCCTGCCCGCCGAGGGCGTCAACGCAACCGACGATCACATCGTCGACGCCGGCCGGATCGACGTCTATCCGCTCGAACAGCCCGTGAAATGCGGCCACACCCAGGTCGATTGGATGCACACCGGCAAGCGATCCGTTGCGCTTGCCAACGGCGGTACGTACCGCTTCGACGACGTATGCCTCTGCCATTTTCAGACTCCTTCTTTGGTGATTCCGCCTAGGACGATAGCGAGATACTGCTGACCCACCTGTTCACCGGTGAGCGGTCCGCCGGGCTGATACCAACGCACCGACACCCAGGTGGTGTCGCGGATGAAGCGGTAAACCAGGTCGACGTCGAGATCCGGTCGGAAATAACCCTCTTCGATACCCTGGTGCAGCACGTCGACCCACATTTTGCGCTGCTGTTTGTTCATGTCCTCGATGTAGGAGAACCGGGGCTGGGACAACAACCGCTTGGCTTCATCCTGATAGATGACGACCTGCGCATGCCGGTTCTCGATCGCGTCGAAAGACGCCATGAACAGCCCCCTGAGCCGCTCCAACGGATTGGACTGGCTGTCGATGATCTCCTGATAGCGGCAGAACAGCCAGTCCAAGAAGCTGTGCAGCAGCTCGTCGACCATCTCTTCTTTGGACGCGAAGTGGTGGTAGAGGCTGCCCGACAATATGCCGGCTCCGTCAGCGATGTCGCGCACCGTGGTCGCGCGCAGGCCGCGTTCGGCAAACATCGTTGCCGCCAGTTGCAGAAGCTCGTCGCGCCGGTTCATGGATGCTGACTCGACACCGAAATCACTTCTCCAGTCAGGTAACTGGAGTAGTCGCTAGCCAAGAACGCAATGGTTGCCGCGACCTCCCACGGCTCGGCCGCTCGTCCGAACGCCTCACCGGCCGAGAGTCGGTCGAGCAGATCTGAGGAGGTGGTCTTGTCCAAGAACTTGTGCCGGGCGATGCTCGGGGATACCGCGTTGATCCGCACTCCGTAATCCACGGCCTCGACGGCGCTGCATCGAGTCAGTGCCATCACCCCGGCTTTGGCTGCCGCATAGTGCGATTGCGAATGCTGGGCACGCCAGCCAAGCACGCTGGCATTGTTGACGATCACCCCGCCGTGGTCTGCGTCGCGGAAGTAGCGTAGCGCCGCACGGGTGGCGCGAAAGACCGACGTCAGCGTGACGTCGAGCACGCGGTCCCATTCCTCGTCGGTCATATCGGCCACCGGGGTTTGGCCACCAAGCCCGGCGTTGTTGACCAGCACGTCGATTCGGCCCATCCGGGCGTGGGCCGACGCGATCAGCGCGTCGACTTGTGTCGAGGACGTGACGTCGCAAAGCACATGCTCGACGCGCCCCAGCCCCAGCGCCGAAAGTTCCTGGGCCGTCTCGCCGAGGCGTCGCTCATGGTGGTCGGAGACGACGACGTCAGCTCCTTCGGAAAGCGCCCGCCGGGCGGTGGCCGACCCGATGCCGGTGCCAGCTGCCGCCGTGACGATCACGACCTTGCCATTCAGAAGCCCGTGTCCGTCAACCTCTTTCGGCGCGACGGCAAGCGTCATCCTTTGACCTCCCGGGGTAAGCCGAGCACCCGCTCGGCGATGATGTTGCGCTGAATCTCGTTCGAGCCGCCGTAAATGGTGTCTGCGCGGGTGAACAGATAGAGCCGCTGCCAATCGTCGAAATCCCCGCTGTCCAGCACCAGGCCCGCTTTACCCCGCACGTCCATCGCGATCTCACCGAGTTCACGATGCCAATTGGCCCACAACAGCTTTGAGACATTGTCTTGTCCGGGCTGCTCGACGTCCATAGTCGCCAGCGCATATGAGCGCATCGCGCGCAGGCCGGCCCAAGAGCGGGTCAGGCGTTCACGGATCAACGGATCGTCTGCGGCGCCGGTGCTTTTGGCGAGTTCCACCACGCCGTTCAGCTCACGCGCGTAGATGATCTGTTGCCCCAATGTGGAAACGCCGCGCTCGAAGGTCAGCGTTCCCATCGCTACCCGCCAGCCGTCACCGGGCGCACCGACCACTAGGTCTGCATCGGTGCGGGCGTCATCGAAGAACACCTCGTTGAATTCCGAGTCACCCGTCAGCTGCACGATCGGGCGGACCTGCACACCCGGCTGGTCCAGCGGCACCAGCAGATACGACAACCCGGCGTGGCGCTTGGAGCCCTTTTCGGTGCGCGCCACCACAAAACACCACTGTGCCCAGTGCGCCAGCGACGTCCACACCTTCTGCCCGTTGATCACCCATTGGTCGTCGTCGCGTACCGCAGTGGTGGCCACGTTGGCCAGATCGCTGCCGGCACCGGGCTCGGAGTACCCCTGACACCACAGCTCGGTGACGTCGAGGATTCGGGGCAGAAACCGCTGCTGCTGTTCGGCCGTGCCGAAGGCGATCAGCGTCGGCCCAAGCAGTTCCTCGCCGAAGTGGTTGACCTTCGCCGGCGCGTCGGCAATCGTGTACTCCTCGTAAAACGCGACCCGATGCGCGACGGAAAGGCCGCGGCCACCGTGCTCGACGGGCCAGCCCAAACAGGTCAGACCCGCTTCCGCCAGATGCCGGTTCCAGGCCCGCCGCTCCTCGAACGCCTCGTGCTCGCGACCAGGCCCACCGAGTCCCTTGAGCGCGGCGAACTCGCCGACCAGGTTCTCGGCCAGCCAGTCACGTACCTCGGCCCGGAACTCCTCGACGCCCTGCACCCCTGTAGGCTAACCTACCAAGCACTTGCTTTGTTAGGAGCATTCATCGATGCCGAGCGATCCGCAGACCATTCCTGCGGTGTTGGACCGCATCGCGCGTGAGCTCCCCGACCACAATGCGCTGGTCACACACGATCGCACCATGACGTTCGCCGAACTGCGTGACGAGGTGCGCCGGGCCGCCGCGGCAATGATTCAGCTCGGCGTGAGCCCGGGCGAGCGGGTGGGGATCTGGTCGCCGAACACCTGGCACTGGGTGGTTGCCTGCCTGGCCACCCACTACACCGGCGCCACCGTGGTGCCGCTGAATACCCGCTACACCGCCGCCGAAGCCACCGACATCCTGGCCCGCACCGGCGCGCCTGTGCTGGTAGCGATGGGTGAGTTCCTCGGCGCGGACAAAGCCGCCGAACTCGACCGAGCGGCGCTGCCCGCCCTGCGTCACATCGTGCGAGTCCCCGTAGAAAGCACTGCGCGTTTCGACGACGGGACCTGGGACGAGTTCATGGCAGGCGGGGTTGATCTGGACGCCGCCGATGCCCGAGCCGCCGCCGTCCGCCCCGACGACGTCTCCGACGTCCTGTTTACTTCGGGAACCACCGGCCGCAGCAAAGGCGTGCTGTGCGCGCATCGGCAATCGCTGTCCGGATCGGCGGCGTGGGCGGTCTGCGGCAAGATCACCAGCGACGACCGCTACCTGTGCATCAACCCGTTCTTCCACAACTTCGGCTACAAGGCCGGGATCCTGGCCTGCCTGCAGACCGGCGCCACGCTGATCCCGCAACTGACCTTCGATCCCGAGCAGGCGATGCGCGCGGTAGCCGAGCATCGGATCACCGTCCTGCCCGGGCCGCCGACCATCTACCAGACGCTGCTCGACCATCCCG
This sequence comes from Mycobacterium sp., assembly GCF_049673265.1. Taxonomy (GTDB): domain Bacteria; phylum Actinomycetota; class Actinomycetes; order Mycobacteriales; family Mycobacteriaceae; genus Mycobacterium. The sequence continues at coordinate 5,015 of NZ_JBATXN010000227.1, forward strand.
CCCGCGGCGCCTACGACCTGACCTCGTTGCGGTTCGCGGTCACCGGCGCCGCCACGGTGCCGGTCGTGCTGATCGAGCGGATGCAGACCGAACTCGACATCGACATCGTCTTAACCGCCTACGGCCTGACCGAATGCAACGGGTTCGGCACCATGTGCCGCGCCGACGACGATGCCGTCACGGTGGCCACCACGTGCGGACGGCCGATCGCCGATTTCGAGCTGCGGATCGACGTTGCAGAAGGCTCAGAATCAGGATCAGCCACGGGGGAAGTGCTACTGCGCGGACCCAACGTGATGCTTGGTTACCTCGACGATCCGCAAGCTACCGCCGCGACCGTGGACGCCGACGGCTGGCTGCACACCGGCGATATCGGAAAGCTCGATGCCGCAGGCAATCTCCAGATCACCGATCGACTCAAGGACATGTACATCTGCGGCGGCTTCAATGTCTACCCGGCCGAAGTCGAGCAGGCGCTCGCCCGGCTGGACGGGGTGCTGGACTGCGCGGTGATCGGCGTGCCCGACGAGCGGCTCGGTGAGGTCGGCCGCGCATTCCTGGTGAAGCGACCCGACACCGAACTCGACGAGCAGACGGTGATCGCCTACGCCCGCCAGTATTTGGCGAACTTCAAAGCCCCCCGTTCGGTGAGGTTTGTCGACACGCTGCCACGCAACGCGGGCGGCAAGGTGGTCAAACCGCTACTGCGAGAGATGCCCTGATGGACCTTGATTTCGACGACGACACGCGCGCATTCCAGCAGGAGGTGCGCGAGTTCCTGGCTGGACACCGGGAATCGTTCCCGTCCAAGTCCTACGACACCGCCGAGGGGTTCGAACAGCACCGGCGTTGGGACAAGGTGCTTTTCGATGCAGGGCTATCAGTCATCACCTGGCCGCACAAGTACGGTGGCCGCGACGCGACCCTGCTGCAATGGGTGGTCTATGAGGAGGAGTACTTCCGCGCCGGTGCCCCCGGGCGAGCCAGCGCCAACGGCACGTCGATGCTTGCCCCGACGTTGTTCGCGCACGGCACCGAGGAACAACTGGACAGGATCCTGCCCAAGATGGCCAGCGGCGAGGAGATCTGGGCGCAGGCCTGGTCGGAGCCGGAGTCCGGCAGCGACCTCGCCTCGCTGCGATCGACGGCCAGCCGCACCGACGGTGGCTGGCTGCTCAACGGCCAAAAGATCTGGAGCTCACGAGCACCATTCGGCGACAGAGCTTTTGGGCTATTCCGCTCTGACCCCGAAGCGGAGCGTCACCGCGGCCTGACGTATTTCATGTTCGATCTCAAGGCGGACGGGATCACCGTTCGCCCGATCGCCCAACTGGGCGGCGACACCGGGTTCGGCGAGATCTTCCTCGACGACGTGTTCGTGCCCGACGCCGATGTGATCGGCGAGGTGCACGACGGGTGGCGGGCAGCGATGAGCACGTCGAGCAACGAACGCGGCATGTCGCTGCGCAGCCCGGCGCGCTTCCTGGCCGCCGCCGAGCGGCTGGTTGAGGTGTGGAAGGCCAGCGGCGACAACGCCTTCGGTGATCAGGTGGCCGATGCGTGGATCAATGCGCAGGCCTACCGGCTGCACACCTTCGGCACCGTGACCCGGCTGGCGAACGGCGGCGAGCTGGGTGCGGAGTCCTCGGTGACCAAGGTGTTCTGGTCCGATCTTGACGTCGCGGTACACCAGACCGCGCTCGACATCCGCGGCGCCGATGCCGAGCTGGCCAACTCTTGGACCGATGGGTTGCTGTTCGCACTCGGCGGGCCGATTTATGCTGGCACAAACGAGATTCAGCGCAACATCATCGCCGAGCGGCTGTTGGGGCTGCCCCGGGAGAAAGCTAAATGAGATTTGATCTAGACGCGCAACAGCGCGATTTCGCGGCCAGTATCGATGCGGCGCTCACAGCGGCCGATGTGCCGAGCGCAGTGCGCGCCTGGGCCGACGGCGACACCGCGCCCGGCCGCAAGGTCTGGGCGCAACTGGGCGACCTGGGAGTCACCGCGTTGGCGGTGCCGGAGCGGTTCGACGGCCTCGACGCGCACCCCGTTGACCTGGTCGTCGCAATGGAGCGGTTGGGACGCTGGTGTGTCCCCGGTCCGGTCGCCGAATCCATTGCGGTAGCACCAGTTTTGCTGGCCGAAGACGATCGGTGCGCCGCGCTTGCGAGCGGTGAGCTGATCGCCACCGTCGTGCTTCGGCCTCAGGTGCCGCGGGCTCTGGATGCCGATGCGGCCGGGCTGGTCCTGGCCGCCGAAGCCGACGGCCGGGTGAGCGAAGCGCACGTGGGCGAGCGGCACGAGTCCGTCGACCCAAGCCGTCATCTTTTCGACGCCGACGCGGTGCGCGAAGCGTGGCAGGCCGATGTCGCCCGCGCCTACGAGTTCGGCGCGCTGGCGACGGCCGCGCAGTTGGTCGGGGCGGGCCAGGCGTTACTGGACGCCGCGGTCGACTACGCCAAACAGCGAGCCCAATTCGGACGGATCATCGGTTCATACCAGGCGATCAAGCACAAGCTCGCCGACGTGCACATTGCGCTGGAGCTGGCCCGCCCGCTGGTCTACGGCGCGGCACTGTCGCTGGCCGATCAGTCCCCCGAGACCGCGCGCGATGTCAGTGCGGCCAAGGCAGCGGCTTCCGACGCCGCGCTGCTGGCCGCCCGGTCGGCGCTACAGACCCACGGCGCCATCGGTTTCACCGCCGAGCACGACTTGTCGCTGTGGCTGTTGCGGGTCCAGGCACTGCGGTCGGCCTGGGGCGACCCGGCTGCGCATCGGCGACGGGTACTGGAGGCGCTGACATGACCACGAGTGACGAACGGGAACTGCTGCGCGAGACCGTGGCGGCGCTGGTGGCCAAGCATGCCTCGCCCGCAGCGGTCCGCGAGGCGATCGAATCGGAACCGGGCTACGACCAGTCGCTGTGGCGGCTGCTGTGTGAGCAGGTCGGCGCGGCTGCACTGGTCGTGCCTGATGAAAACGGCGGGGCCGGCGGCACTCTCGGCGATGCCGCCGTCGTTCTTGAGGAACTCGGCAAGGGGTTGGTGCCCAGCCCACTGCTCGGCACCACGCTGGCCGAGCTGGCGCTGCTGGCCGCCGACGATCTCGACGACGATGCGCTCGGTTCGCTGGCAGAGGGCGCGGCGATCGGCGCTGTGGTGTTCGACCCCGATTACGTGGTCAACGGCGACATCGCCGACATCGTCATCGCCACAGGCGACGGCAAACTCGACCGGTGGACGGCCTTTGACGCCCAGCCCGTCACCGCCATGGACCCCACCCGGCGGCTGGCTCGTATTACGCCACAGAGCGCCGCACCGCTGGGCGCCGATCCCGGCATCGCCGATGTCGCCGCGATCCTGCTGGCCGCCGAACAGATCGGCGCCGCCACCCGCTGCCTCGAGCTGACTGTCGAATACAGCAAAAAACGAGTGCAGTTCGGCCGGCCGATCGGCAGCTTCCAGGCGCTCAAACACCGGATGGCCGATCTCCATGTGGCGGTGCAGGCCGCCCGTGCAGTGGTGAACGACGCCTTAGAAGCGCCGTCGGCCACGTCGGCGGCGCTGGCCCGCGTCGCGGCGACCGAGGCATTCAACACGGTAGCTGCTGAGGGCATTCAGCTGCACGGCGGTATCGCGATCACGTGGGAACACGACATGCAGCTGTATTTCAAACGGGCACATGGCAGTTCGCAGCTGCTCGGCCCGGCGCGCGAACACTTGCGCCGGCTGGAACATGAAGTGTTCTAACGTTAAGACATGAGCGATCACGTCGCACTGCGCGCCGGGGTCCCACCGTTCTACGTGATGGACGTCTGGCTGGCCGCAGCAGAGCGCCAGCGCACTCACGGCGATCTGGTGAATCTGTCGGCGGGGCAGCCGAGTGCGGGGGCCCCTGAGCCGGTGCGCGCAGCCGCGGCGGCGGCATTGCATCGGGGTCAGCTTGGCTACACGGTGGCGCTGGGCATTCCCGAGCTTCGCGCCGCGATCGCGGCATCGTACCTGGATCGGCATGGCTTGCAGGTCGATGTCGACGACGTGGTGGTGACGACGGGTTCATCGGGCGGCTTTCTGCTTACCTTCCTGTCCTGCTTCGACGTCGGTGACCGGGTGGCGGTCAGCAGTCCCGGCTATCCCTGCTACCGAAACATCCTGGCAGCACTCGGATGCGAGGTCGTGCTGATGGAATGCGGGCCGCAGACCCGCTTTCAGCCCACCGTGCAGATGCTCGCCGAGCTCGACCCGCCGGTGCAGGGCGTAGTAGTGGCCAGCCCGGCCAATCCGACCGGAACCGTCATCCCGCCCGCTGAGCTCGCGGCAATGGCCAGCTGGTGTGATAACGCTGGCGTGCGGCTGATCAGCGACGAGGTCTACCACGGGTTGGTCTACCCCGGCGCGCCGCAGACCAGCTGCGCCTGGAGTACATCGCGAAATGCGATGGTAGTCAACAGCTTTTCCAAGTATTTTGCGATGACGGGATGGCGGCTGGGCTGGCTGCTGGTGCCAGCCGAACTGCGCCGGGCAGTGGACCGATTGACCGGTAATTTCACCATCTGCCCACCGGTGTTGTCGCAACGCGCAGCCGTCGCCGCCTTCACTCCCGAGGCGATCAAAGAAGCCGACGGGCATCTGCATCAATACACGGTCAATCGCACGACGCTGCTCGACGGATTGCGCGAAATCGGCATCGACCGGCTAGCACCCACCGACGGCGCGTTCTATGTCTACGCCGATGTCTCTGACTTCACCGCGGACTCGATGGATTTCTGCTCAAAGCTGTTGGCCGATACCGGAGTAGCGATTGCACCCGGCATCGACTTCGACCCGGAGCACGGTGGCGTGTTTGTCAGGCTGTCGTTCGCCGGGCCGACGAGCGACATCGAGGAGGCCCTGCGCCGGATGGCCGCCTGGCTGCCGGGCCTTATAGGGCGCAGCTCATAGCGCGCTGCCATAACAATTGAGCAAAATCGATCGTCGCAGCCGTGATCGAGGTCGAACGTTTACCACGCCGTGTTGTGGATGTGACTGCGATAACTCACCGTTGCTGACGTGACGACGCTGAGTGATCGTCGTGGCTGGGCTGCGGCGCGAATGACGCGGTCGCGGCGCGTGCTGGTTGGCGCTGGCGTCTGCATGCTTGTCGCAGCGTGCGTGCGCGTGGCGGGTGCTGCTCCACCCGCCGTCTGGCTCGTCGGCAGCTATCAAGGGATTCCCGGGCAATTCTCCAGCATCCAGGCGGCGGTCGACGCCGCCCGCCCCGGGGACTGGGTGCTAATCGGGCCGGGCAATTACCACGAGACCGGTAACCGCGTTCCCCCCGGGGCAGGCGGTGACGACAAGGCGGGGGCCGCGGTGCTCGTGACCACGCCCAACGTCTGGATTCGCGGCATGGACCGCAACGGGGTTGTGCTCGACGGCACCAGGCCCGGGGCGCCGCCGTGCAGCTCCGCGCCGGCCGACCAAAACCCAGGACCGCTCGATTCCAACGGTCTGCCGTCCGGGCGAAACGGCCTGATCGTGTTCAAGGCCGCCGGTGTCAGCGTCGAGAACCTGACCGCGTGTAACTTCGTCGCGGGCGACCTCACCCCCGCCGATGAAATCTGGTTCGACGGCGGCGGCTCGACCGGTGCCCAGCAGATCGGAAGCTGGCGCGGTGGATACCTGTCGGCGACCTCCAGCTACAACGGAGGCCCCGACCATTCCACCCAGTACGGGATGTACGCCTCCAATACCGTTGGGCCAGGGCTGTTCACACAGGTGTACGCGAACAACATGGCCGACGCTGCGTTCTACATCGGCGCCTGCCCAGACTGCAACACGACCCTCGACCATGCCCACGGCCAGAACTCGGCCCAGGGATACTCGGGTACCAACTCCGGCGGACACCTGATCATCCAGAACTCCGAGTTCGACTACAACCACACGGGATTCGCGACCAACAGCCAAAACAACGACGACCAACCGTCGCCGCAGTCCGGCCATTGCCCGCGTAACGAAACCGGCCCGACAGGAACCCATTCGTGCTGGCTGTTCATCCACAACTCGGTGCACGACAACAACAACCCGAACACGCCGTTCAACAACGGCATCGCCGCAAGCAGTCCGGTGGGAACCGGCATCCTGATCTCCGGCGGCCGGTTCGACACCGTCGATAACAACGACATCCACGACAACGGCGCGTGGGGTGTGCTGCTGGTTCCCGACGTCGACACCGAAAAGCCTCCGCCGATCGCCCACTGCAAGGGCGGGTTCGGCCTCTCGGCGTTGTCATTCTGCTACTTCGACGACTGGGGCAACGAGATCGAGAACAACACACTGAACCACAACGGCTTCTTCGGCAACGCAAGCAACGTCGATCTCGCGGAGTTGTCAAACCTCGAGTTCCCGGGCAACTGCTGGCATGGCAACGTCGACCCCTCGGGCGCAGCTGTGCGCCACAAGCACTTTCAGCTGGGCAGTCAACAGGCCACCGGCGTCACGAGCGACCCGCCGTTCATCCAGTACTTCCCGCACAACACCTGTGGTATCCCGGATGCGGGCAACGGGGTCATTAGCAGCCTCGGTCTGCAGCTCGCGTGCAACACGCAAGTCTTCGGCGCCTGCCCGGACAGTAGCTCGTACGCGAACTACCCGCAGCGGACGGGGGTGCAAATGCTGCCGCTCCCCCCGCAACCGAGCATGCCCAATCCCTGCGTGGGTGTGCCGCGCAATCCGTGGTGCCCCGGAAACCCGATCAGCCAGCCCCCGTATCCCGTGCCGGGGTTAAGCGCGATGTGATCTAGGTCGACACCTCATCGACGCGGGCCTCGAGCGCCGCGCGTTCGCCCGCGTCGGCGACGTTGATGCCGAAGCGGTCGATCAGAATGTCGACGACCGCCGCCGCGTCGAGGCGGGTCTTTTCGGTCACACCGCCACGGTGCACGGACAAGTTGCGACCAGACAGGTTGTATCGTCCGTCAGCTGTGACGGTGGACGCCACCAAGCTGGTCACAAAGTGCGATGACGGGTGGGTCGAGGCATACCAACTGCCCATTTCCAGATCGATCGGGGGCGCGGTCCTAGTAGCGAATTCATACAGCGACTGCCAATCGCCACGGATTTCGGCCTGCAACACCAATGTGTCGCCGTCCTCCTGAAGGCGGTACGGCTCAAGCGTTGTCTGATGCACACGACCGGTTTCCAGGGGGATGGGCGAAGTCGGCGTCTGTCCGCCGAACCCAACGTCGACGAGGTACGGCTGCTGGTCGCCGGGAAGCGCCACCGCCAACAAGGTGTGCATCAGGGGCGGTACCGGCGCATCCGGAGGGCGCGTCCAGACGACCCGGGCGCCAAGCCGGCGCACGGAAAAGCCGACTTCCCCCAGCACGTAACCGAATAATCCGTTGTGCTCATAGCAGTAGCCACCCCGACGCCGGCGAACCAGCTTGTCGGCCAGAGTCGCTGGGCTCAGATCATCGATCGGACGGCCCAGCAGCGGATCGAGGTTCTCGAACGCAATGCTCTGGGTGTGACCTGTCACCAGATCCTGCAGCACGTCGAGATTTGGGTCCACAGCGCCGCGATAGTCGATCCGCTCGAGGTATCCACTCAAATCCAGTGCCATGTCGGCCATTGTGGCCCAACGACGATCAGTTCACGCGACGCGGGCCTCGACCAGGCTGAGCGGCGAAGCGGTCTGGACGACCCTGGTCATTCGGAATCCAGCCTGGCTGAGTAGCTTTCGGTATTCGGCAGCAGTGCGCTCGCGCGCGGCTAAATTCAGCAGCATTTCCAGATCGGCCCATTTCCCCGGGAAGTCACGGTCGTGATCGGGGATCACCAATTCGACCAGCACCACCGTGGCGTGCGGTCCGGCGGCGGCGCGAACATTGCGCAGGATCTGCACCGCTTTCTCGTCGGGCCAGTCGTGGATGATGTTCTTCAAGACGTAGACGTCACCGCCGCTCGGCACGCGGTCGAAAAACGATCCCGCTTCGATACGTACTCGATCAGCAACATCGTGCTTGCACAACAGGTTCGGCGCGGCCGACACGACCACCGGCAGGTCGTAGAG